>NZ_JBVHWK010000001.1:0-167476 GCF_055569445.1 Streptomyces sp. NPDC029122
AAACGCTCGGCTGGGAAACCCCAGCCGAGCGTTTGCATAAACTCCTCGCGGCCTGATCAACCGACCACGTGTTGCCACGACCCCTAGAAACCGCCAGTACGCGGCCGGGGCCTTTGCGTCGAGGCGGGAGGAAGGCGCTGCGGGCGGGCGGGGCCCGCCCTCCCGGCGTCCGCCTACTTGGCGGGGTCCACCTGGAAGGCCTTGGCCAGGTCATCGAGGACCATGTCCGCGCCCTGGAGGGAGACCGAGGTCATCCAGCTCGCGTCGTCGACCTCGTGAACCTGGTTCTTCTGCACCGCGTTGAGGCGCTGCCACAGCGGGTTGGCGGTGAACTTCTTCTTGCGCTCCTCACCGCCCGAGAAGGAGGTCATGAAGATGTGGTCGGCGTCCGCCTGCTGGATCTGCTCTTCGCTGATCTCGATGTTGAACTTGGACTCGTCGCGCTGGTTCTCGGGCCGCGTCAGACCCATGTCGTTCAGGATGATGCCGCTGAACGTCTTGGGCAGGTAGATGCGCGTCGGGCCGTCGACGAAGCGGAGGACCGAGAAGGTGGGCTTGCCGTTGGCGCCGCCGCCCTTGGCGTTGATCGCGTCACCGATCTTCTTGGCGCGGGTCTGGTAGGCCGTGAGCTTCGCCTGGGCCTTCTCCTCCTGACCCAGCGCCTGGCCGAGGAACGTGATGTTCTCCTTCCAGATCGGGCCGGTGGTCTTGACGAAGACGGTCGGCGCGATCTGGCTCAGCCGGTCGTAGAAGTCGGCGTGCCGCACGGTCGCCGAGACGATGAGGTCGGGCTTCAGGGCCGCGATCGCCTCGAGGTTCGGGTTGTCGAGCGGGCCGACGTCCTTGGTGTCCTTCACCGCGTCACCCAGGTACGCCGGGAAGCCCTTCTGGTCACGGTAGGACCCGATGCCGCCGACCAGCGGCGCGTCGAGCGCCACGACCGCCTCGACCAGGCTGTTGTCCAGCGCCACCACACGCTTGGGCTTGGCCTTCAGTTCGGTCTTGCCCTTGTCGTGGGTGATGGTGCGCGGGAAGCCGGCGGACTCGGCGGCCGGCTTCGGCGACGACTCGGCGGCCGACTTGCCGTCATCCCCGCTGCCACAGGCGGCGAGCGAGAGGGCCATGGCCGCCGTGAGGACGGCAGAGGCGATCCGGCCCGGCCGGCGACGGTGGGTGAAGCTGTTCATCGGTTCTCAGTTCTCCAGAGGGAACGCGTGCTCTAAGGGTGAGGCGCTCTTAGGTAAGCCTTGCCTGAGTAAATGCGTGGTGAACAGTAGCCGCTCTTCGTGGCCAAATCCAGACGGGGGCCGAAGAGCGGATACGGTTAGGCATCCCTTACCTTGTCTGAGTGTCTCTGAAGCCCGTCACCGCCGATGCCGCCGCGGCCCCCGTCCCGGCAGTTCCGCCACCCCGACGAACCCTGTCCCGACCCCTCGTGCTCACCTTCCTGCTCGCCCTCGTGGCGGCCATGGTGTGCGCCTCCCTGGCGATCGGCACGAAATCCGTGCCGCTCTCCGACGTCCTCGCGGCGATCGGCGGCAGCGAGGAGGGCGACGCGATCGTCATCCGCGAACTGCGCATGCCCAGAACCTTCCTGGGGCTGCTGGTCGGCCTCGCCCTGGGCGCCGCGGGAGCGGTGGCCCAGGACATCACCCGCAATCCGCTCGGTGACCCCGGCCTCATCGGCATCAGCGCGGGAGGCTCGTTCGCGGTCGCCGCGAGCATCGGCGTCCTGGGGCTGACGAGTTCGTACCAGTACATCTGGTTCGCCTTCCTCGGCGGGGCGCTGGCCGGACTCATCGCCTACGCCGTCGGCGGTACCGGTTACGGCGGCGCGACTCCCGCCAAGCTCGCCCTGGCCGGCGCGGCGGTGACCGTACTGCTCGACGCCGGCACCAACACGCTCGTGCTGATGGACGTGCGCACCCTGGACCAGTACCGGTTCTGGGCGGTCGGCTCGCTGGCCGGCCGGGAGGCCCAACTGGGCATGGAACTCCTCCCGTTCCTCATCGTCGGCCTCGCCCTCGCCCTCGGCCTGAGCGGCCGGCTCAACGCCCTGGCCCTCGGGGACGACCTGGCCAGCTCGCTCGGCACCCCGGTCAGGTCCACCCGCGCCCTGGGCGCGCTGGCGGTGGTCCTGCTGACCGGCGCCGCCGTGGCCGCCGCGGGCCCCGTGACCTTCGTAGGCCTCGTCGTGCCGCACGTCGTACGCGCCTTCACCGGGCCCGACGCCCGCTGGCTGGTCCCGTGTTCCGCGCTGGGCGGGGCGTCGCTGATGCTCGCCGCCGACGTGGTCGGCCGGATGGTCGCCCGGCCCGGCGAGCTGGAGGCGGGTGTGGTGACCGCGCTGCTGGGCGCGCCGTTCCTCGCGCTGCTGGTCAAGCGCGGCAAGCTCAAGGAGCACACCCGATGAGCGTGACGCGTACGACCGGCACGCCGGTCCCGGCGGTCCGCCGCAAGGCCGTTCCGCGGCTGAGGCTCGAAGCCGGGCCCTTCGGCGTGGCCGTGCGGCCCAGGGTCGCGCTGGTGGTGCTCGCCCTCGTGGCGGCCGGCTTCGCGGGGCTGATCGCCTCCGTGTCGCTGGGCACCTTCGCCATTCCGGTGGGCGACGTACTGACCGCCGTACTGGGCACGGGCTCCGGCGCGGCCGACCTCATCGTCCACCAGCTGCGCCTCCCGCGGGCCCTGACGGCCCTGCTGGTGGGGGCCGCGTTCGGGCTGGCCGGGGCCGTGTTCCAGGCCGTCACCCGCAACCCGCTGGCCAGCCCGGACCTGATCGGCATCGCGGGCGGCGCCGGAGCCGGAGCGGTGGGCGCCATCCTCATCGGCGGGGTCACCGCGGCCGGCGCGGGCACCTTCGCGGCGGTCCCGTTCGGAGCCCTCGCCGGCGCCCTGCTGACCGCGGTCGTCATCTACCTGCTGGCGTTCCGGGACGGCACCATCACCGGCTACCGCTTCGTCCTCGTCGGCCTCGCCGCGAACGGCGCCCTGGTCGCGCTGACCCGCTGGATGCTGGCCCGCGCCGACATCGACCAGGCGTCCCGCGCCATGGTGTGGCTGACCGGCAGCCTCAACGGCCGCGGCTACGAGCACGTCCAGTGGGCCGGGCTGGCGCTGGCCGTGCTGCTGCCGCTGACCCTGGCACTGGCCCGCCCGTACCAGCTGCTCCAGTACGACGACGACACCGCGCGGAGCCTCGGAATGCCGCTGCGGCACTCGCGGATCGCGCTGCTGGTCCTCGCCACGTGCCTCACCGCGCTCGGCGCGGCCGCGGCCGGGCCGATCGCCTTCGTCGCCCTGGGCGCCCCGCAGATCGCCCGGCGGCTCGCCGGCACCGCCGGGATCCCGCTGATCACCAGCGCCCTCACCGGAGCGGTCCTGCTGATCCTGGCCGACCTCGGGGCGCGCACCGTCCTGGCCCCGACCGAGCTGCCCGTCGGCGTGCTCACCGGCGCCGTCGGCGCGCCCTACCTGCTGCTGCTACTCGCCCGTACCAACCGGGCCGGAAAGGGAGGCTGACATGACCGCCCCACTGACCGAGACCCCGCCGACCGGCACCGCCCCCTCCGCGCTCCGCGCGGAAGGACTGCGGCTGGGGTACGGCGACCGGATCGTCTCCGAGGACCTCGACCTGGACATCCCGGCCGGGAAGGTGACCGCTCTGGTCGGCCCGAACGCCTGCGGCAAGTCCACCGCCCTGCGGGCCCTGGCCCGGCTGCTCAAGCCGGCCGGCGGCGCCGTGCACCTGGACGGCGAGGACATCGCGGGCCTGTCCGCACGCGAGTTCGCCCTGCGGCTCGCCCTGCTGCCGCAGACGCCCAGCGCCCCGGACGGAATCTCCGTACGCGACCTCGTGGCCCGGGGCCGTACCCCGCACCAGCGGTGGTGGCGCCAGTGGTCCTCCTCCGACGAGGCCGCGGTGGACGCGGCGCTGGCGGCGACGGGCTCGCAGGAGCTGGCGACGCGTTCCATCGACGAGCTGTCGGGCGGTCAGCGCCAGCGCGTGTGGATCGCGATGGCGCTGGCCCAGCACACGCCGGTGCTGCTGCTGGACGAGCCGACGACCTACCTGGACCTCGCCCACCAGGTGGACGTCCTCGAACTCGTCGCGGAGCTCAACCGCTCCGAGGGCCGCACCGTGGTGATGGTCCTGCACGAACTCAACCTCGCCTGCCGCTACGCCGGCCACCTGGTCGCCATGCGCGACGGAAGGGTCGTCGCGGCCGGCCCGCCGTCCGAGATCGTCACGCCGGACCTCGTCCACGAGGTCTTCGGCCTCCGCGCGGCCGTGATCCGCTGCCCGGTCGCCGGTACGCCGCTGGTCATCCCGGAGGGCGGGCGCCGCAGCGAGGTCGTCTGACGCCGTCGGCGGCCGGCGTGGGACCGCGTCGGCCGCTCGTACGGTGACCCGCCCGGAGCGGGTCACCGTACGAGCGGATCGCGGGGGATGTGGACGTGGATGGTCTTGCCCGCCTCCGCGCCGTCGTGGTGGCGGATCTCCACATCGGTTCCCAGCAGGTTGACCAGGTGCCATCCCCATCCGCCCTCCCCCCGCTGGTCCGGTCGCCGGGCCCGCGGCTCCGCGCTGCTGCTGTCCGTCACGTCGACGTCGACGCCGTCCGACACCAGGTGCAGGTCGAGTGCGCAGTCGCCGCTGGCGTGGCGGACGGCGTTGGTGACGAGTTCGCTGATCACCAGCAGGGCGGCGTCCAGCGCGCGGGCCGGAAAATACGGCGGCTCCCCGCCCCTGAAGGGCTCGAGGAAGTCCCGCGCCGCCTGGCGCGCCTCGGCGGCCGCACCCCGCCCGTGCAGGGCCAGGTGGAGCGTCGGTGTCGGGTGGACGGGGTGGAGGGACATGGAGACCGACTTCCGGGAGCCTCGGTTCTTCGGTCGGGAGGACATGGCCGGGGGCGGGCACGGCCGGCCCGCCCGGGCCTTCTGAGCGAGGGGTCAGCGGCCGAGGGCACGCTTCAGTTCGGACTTGTCCATCTTCGAACGGCCCTCGATGTTCTTCTGCTTGGCCTCGTTGTAGAGCTGCTCCTTGGTGGGGCCCTGCGAGCCGCTGTGAGAGCGCTGCCCGCCCCGCTTGGAGGAGGAGGTGTCCTGGGTGGAGGAGCGGCTCGCGGTCTTCGACTCGCCCGAGCGGGCGCGTTCCTTGTTGACCGTGCGCGCGGCGATCTCCTCGGCCCGTCCGGTGCTCTCGCCGCGCTGCTCGGCGCTCTCCTTGATGTGCTCGTACTGACGTTCGCGCTTGGGGCTGGAACCGCGAGGCATGGTGACTCCTTCGCTCTTGTGCGTGTGTACGGATCCGGCGGACCGGGTCCAACGGATCCGGCGGAGCGGTCCGTACCGTCCGCCTGCCCGGGTGGGGGCGGCTCATTCAGACGGCGTCGGTCCCGGGCGGCCCAGCGCGGCGGCGGCCACGGAGAGGTCCGCGACCAGCCCCGCGAAGGCGGCCTCCCGGTCCTCGGAGCGCAGCACGGCCGAGGGGTGGACGGTCGCCAGCAGCTGCCCGGCCGCCGGGCCCGACTCCCCGCCGAGCGGTGCGGGCATGGGCACGAGCACTCCGCGCCGCTCCCCCACCCGGAACGAGGACCCGAGCAGCGCCTTGCCCGCCGTACCGCCGAGCACCACCAGCACCTCCGGGTCGACCAGCCGCAGTTCCTCCAGGAGCCACGGCCGGCAGGCGGCCATCTCGCGCAGGCTGGGGGCCTTGTGGATGCGGCGCTTGCCGCGCGGGGCGAGCGTGAACTTGAAGTGCTTGACCACGTTGGTCAGGTACGCGCCCTCGTCCGCGAGCCCGGCCTCGTCGAGGGCCTTGTGCAGCAGCCGGCCGGCCGGACCCACGAAGGGTTCGCCCCGCAGGTCCTCCTGGTCGCCGGGCTGCTCCCCGACCAGCATCAGCCGCGCGCCGGCCGGGCCGCTGCCGAAGACCGTCTGGGTGGCGTCCCGGAAGAGCGGGCACCCCTTGCAGCCCGACGCCGCCCGCTCGAGGTTCCGCAGGCCTCCCCGCGAAGGGAGGTAGGGAGTGGCGTCGTACTCCTGTCCGAGCTCCGGTCCGGGCCCGGATCCGGCGGCCGGGGCCGAGCCGGTGCGCACGCCCGCGTCCATCGCCACCACCTCCGGGCCGGGGGTCCGGCTCCTACGCCGTGGTCCGCCCCGGGTTCGGGACCGCAGGGCGGCAGTCGGCTTCTTCCCGGCGCCCCCGGCACCAAACCGGAGGCCCGGCCCGCCCGGAATCCCGCGGCCGGGTCAGGCGGGCCAGGTGCCGGTCAGGCGCTTGGCGGCCACGGCGCCGCTCCGGTCGACCGCCGCCTTGACGGCGGCGAAGACCGCGCCCTGCAGCGCCGCGGCGATGAGGATCTCCCGCCACGAGCGGTCCTCGTCGGTGGCGTTCGGTGCGTCGTCCTCGTGCCCGAGCCTCTTCCACAGCTGCTTGAACGCGACGCCCGCCAGTGCGCCCCCGGCCGCGCCGAGCACCAGCCCCACGGGCTTGTACGCGATCTTCGATGCCTTCACCGCGATTCCTCCTCCTCGCACGTCGGTCCCCCGGCATCTGCCCGGTGGCGCGCACCGCTAACGCGTTCCCGGCCCGCGTCCGCCGTACGGGCCGCGCCCGCCGTTTGACAGGTCGCGGCGGGGGCAGGCGACGAAACCGGGTGGAGGCCTTCCTCGAACCGCGACGGAGCCTCCTCCACCGACCGGAAGGTGGGATGACGCGATGGAACCGCCCTCGGCACCGGCGGCCGGCCCGGCCCCCTCGCACCTCCTCGAAGAGGCGCGGACGGCTTTGCGTGACGTCACCGATCCGTCGGCGCGGGCCGGCCTGCTGGCCGTCCTCGCCGCGGTGCAGGAGCTCCAGCTCCTGACGTCCTCCATCCAGGGCATCGACGCCCGCATGAAGCAGCTCAACCGGTATCTCGGAGCGCTCGCCAACAAGCCGTAGCCGCCGGTCCCCGCACGTCCGCCGTCCCCCGGGCCCCGCCCGGGGGACGGCACCCGTTCCAGGAGCCCTGCGTGTTCTCTCGGCGGCACCGTCCACGGTGCGCGACCATACGGACGCGGAGAGCAAGCAGCCAGCAGGTGGAAACACCGAGACAGGAAGAAGGACGGACGTGTCCGGCAGCGAAAGCGAGAACCCCGCAATTCCCTCCCCGGCCGCCACGCCGACCCGCCCCAGGACGAACCGGGACTGGTGGCCGAACCAGCTCGACCTCCAGGTTCTCCACCAGCACTCGCCCCGGTCCAACCCGATGGGCGAGGACTTCGACTACGCGCGGGAATTCGCGGACCTGGACGTCGAGGCCCTCAAGCGGGACCTCTTCGAGGTGATGACGACGTCGCAGGACTGGTGGCCCGCCGACTACGGCCACTACGGGCCGCTCTTCATCCGGATGAGCTGGCACGCGGCGGGAACGTACCGGATCGCCGACGGCCGGGGCGGCGGCGGGTCCGGCGCCCAGCGCTTCGCTCCCCTCAACAGCTGGCCCGACAACGCGAGCCTCGACAAGGCGCGACGTCTGCTCTGGCCGGTCAAGCAGAAGTACGGCCGGAAGGTCTCGTGGGCGGACCTCCTCGTCTTCGCCGGGAACTGCGCGATGGAGTCGATGGGCTTCAAGACCTTCGGATTCGGCTTCGGCCGGGAGGACATCTGGGAACCCGAGGAAATCTTCTGGGGTCCTGAGGACACCTGGCTCGGTGACGAGCGCTACAGCGGCGACAGGGAGCTCGCGGGTCCCTTCGGCGCCGTGCAGATGGGACTCATCTACGTCAATCCGGAAGGTCCGAACGGAAACCCGGACCCCCTCGCCGCGGCCAGGGACATCCGCGAGACGTTCGCGCGCATGGCGATGAACGACGAGGAGACGGTCGCGCTGATCGTCGGCGGCCACACCTTCGGCAAATGCCACGGGGCGGTCGACCCCGAGTACGTCGGTCCGGAACCGGAGGCCGCGCCCCTCGAGCAGCAGGGCCTCGGATGGACGAATTCGTTCGGTTCCGGAAAGGGGGCCGAGACCATCACCAGCGGGCTCGAGGGTGCGTGGACGACCGAGCCCGTCAGGTGGGACAACGGCTACCTGGACAACCTCTTCCGGTACGACTGGGAGCTGACGAGGAGCCCGGCCGGCGCCCAGCAGTGGACCCCGACGGATCCCTCCGCCCAGGGCACGGTGCCCGACGCGCACGACCCGTCGAAGCGGCACGCCCCCATGATGCTGACGACGGACCTCGCGCTGAAGCTGGATCCGGTCTACGGGCCGATCTCGAGGAGCTTCCACGAGAACCCGGACCGGCTCGCCGACGCCTTCGCCAGGGCCTGGTACAAGCTGCTGCACCGCGATATGGGGCCCGTATCCCGCTACCTGGGCCCGTGGGTCCCCGAGCCGCAGCTGTGGCAGGACCCGGTCCCCGCCGTCGATCACGAGCTGGTCGGGGACGCCGAGATCGCCGACCTCAAGGCCCGGGTCCTCGGCTCGGGGCTGTCGGTCTCGCAGCTGGCGGCCACCGCCTGGGCCGCGGCCGCCTCCTTCCGCGGCACCGACATGAGGGGCGGCGCCAACGGGGCGCGGATCCGGCTCGCTCCGCAGAAGGACTGGGAGGTCAACGCGTCGGACGAGGTGGCGCAGACGGTGCGGGCCCTCGACCGGATCCGGGAGGACTTCAATGCCGCGCAGACCGGCGGGAAGAAGGTCTCCCTCGCCGACCTGATCGTCCTCGGCGGCTGCGCGGCCGTCGAGAAGGCCGCGCAGGACGCCGGTCACCGGGTCACCGTCCCGTTCGCGCCGGGGCGTACGGACGCCTCGCAGGAGCAGACCGACGTGGAGGCGTTCGCCGTCCTCGAACCCAGGGCGGACGGCTTCCGCAACTACCTCGGGGAGGGGGAGAAGCTGTCGCCGGAGACCCTCATGCTGGACCGCGCCAACATGCTGACGCTCACGGCCCCCGAGATGACGGTGCTGACGGGCGGCATGCGGGCCCTGAACGCCGGTTTCAAGGGCTCCCCGCACGGCGTCCTCACGAGCCGGCCGCAGACGCTGACCGCCGACTTCTTCGTGAACCTGCTGGACATGGGGACGCAGTGGTCGCCCTCGGCCACGGAGGAGAACGTGTTCGAGGGCCGGGACCGCGCCACGGGCCAGGTCAAGTGGACCGCGACCGCGGTCGACCTCGTCTTCGGCTCGCACTCCCAGCTCCGGGCCCTGTGCGAGGTGTACGCCTCCCAGGACGCGGGCGAGAAGTTCGTACGTGACTTCGTGGCGGCGTGGGACAAGGTGATGACCCTCGACCGCTTCGACCTCTCCTGACCCGTCCGTACCGGCACGCCCGCCCGCCCCCGCCGCCCCGGCCACCGGCCACCGCCGGCCGGCCAGTGGGCAGGCCGGGGGCGGGCGGGGCATTCTGGAGGAGGACCCTCACGCCTTCCTGAACCCCTTGGGGGACGTCATGGAACTGGGCTTCCTCAAACCGCTCTTCTCCCGTCCCGGCCCCTGGGCGTCGGTGTACGTCGAGACCACCCGCGCCACCGAGGACGCGCAGCGGATCCAGGCCCTGCGTGAGCGGGCGGTGGCGTCGCAGCTGATCGACGCGGGCGCCGACGCCTACACCGTCCGGGCCGTGGTGAACCGGCTCGCCGGGGAGCCCGCCGGCGGCGCGCCGCCCGGCCGTGCGCTGTTCGCCTCGGGCGCCGAGATCCTGCTGGACGTCCCGCTCGCCCGGGCCCCCGCCGCCACCGCGGCGACCTGGTCGGTCCTGCCGCACGTCGCCCCGCTGGCCGGTCTGCGCGGGGACGAGCCGAGCTGCCTGGTGGCGCACGTCGACCGTACCGGCGCCGACCTCGAGCTGTGCGACGGCCTGCACCGGGAGGCCGTGGGCCGGGCGCGGGGCAGCCGCGGGCCGGACCGGGGGCACCGCGGGGTGCCGGCCGACCGCTACGAGTGGCACTACCGGAACAAGGTCGAGAACGCCTGGAACGAGACGGCCGACGCCATCGCCGCCGAGCTGGCCCGGCAGTGGCCGGAGAGCGGCGCCGGCCTGGTGGTGCTCGCCGGTGACGTCCGCGAGCGCCGGGCCGTCCACCACCGCCTGCCCGAGGCGATGCGGGCGGTGACCGTCGAGATCGACGCCGGCGGCCGCTCGCCCGGCGCCTCCCGGGACGCCCTCGACCGCGAGATCGCGCGGGTGCGCGAGGCCTTCGCCCGCGAGCGCCTGGAGAGCGCCCTGGAACGGTTCCGCGCCGGCCGGGGCCGGCCCGGCGAGCACAGGGAGTCCACCGTGGACACCGGGCCGGGTCAGGCCGCGGAGGGCATGCCCGCCGTGGTGGACGCCGTGCGCAGCCACCAGGCGGCGACCCTGCTGCTCACCCCGGACGGCCCCGACGCGGCGCGCGAGGTCTGGGTGGGTCCCGGCGTGGACCAGGTCGCGGTGCAGCGCGGCCAGGCGCAGGCGATGGGCGTCGGCAAGCCCGTACGGGCGCGCGCGGACGACGCCCTGCTGCGCTCGGCCGCGGCCGCGGGCTGCGAGGTGCTGGTCGTGCCGGCGGACATGGCGGGCCCGGCGGGCGGTCTGGGGGCGGTGCTGCGCTGGAAGGTGTGAACGGGGCGGAGCGCCTCGGCCCGGGGAAGGGCCACCGTCCACGGCGGGCCCGCGACCGGCACGGCCGGCCGCGGGCCCGCTTCGGGGCACCCGGTGGCTACGGCGCCATCTCGTACGCCCCGGACAGGGCCTCGACGCGCTGCCAGATCCGCGCCGCGCGGTCCTCGTCCACGACGGGCCGGCGTACGGCGCCCAGGGCCCAGGCCTGCTGCGCCTCGGTGGCGGAATCCTTGCCGTGCAGTTCGACGGCGTGTCCGGAGAAGTCCCGCACGAGGACGGAGAACAGCTCGTCGAGGACGTCCGGGTCCAGGTCCGTCAGGCGGGCCTGCTCCAGGATCAGCTGGGCGTGCACCACCAGGGCGAACAGCTGGCCGACGGACAGGAGGAAGTCCAGGTCGCGGCTCTGCGCCTCGTCCGGGGCGATGGTGGCGACGAACTCGCACAGGGCGTCGGCCTGCTCGCGGAACCGGGCCACGTTCGCCACCTCGGCGTACGCGTCGAAGGCGGGGCGCCAGTCGTGGAAGCGCACGGAGCCCAGGCCGCGGGCCGGCCCCTGCCGGAAGAGGAAGTCGTCGTCGGCCGCGTCGAGGCGGGTCGGCACGGCCGGGTACGCGACCGGCTCCAGCAGGTGGTTGCGCATGAACTTGAGGATCAGCGCGAGGTTGACGTGGACGGTGCCCTCGAGCTTGGGCAGGCTGCGGATCTCGACGGCGGCCTCGGCGAAGTAGGTGTCCTTCTCGAAGCCCTTGGCCGCGATGACGTCCCACATGAGGTCGATGACCTTCTCGCCCTCCGTGGTCACCTTCATCTTCGTCATCGGGTTGAAGAGGAGGTAGCGGCGGTCGTCGGGGCCGGCGGAGCGGAAGTAGTCGACGGCCCGGTCGCTGAAGAGCTTCATGCCGACGAGGCGGACGTAGGCGTCGGCCAGTTCACGGCGCACGTGCGGGAAGGCGGTGACGGGGCGGCCGTAGAGGACGCGGTTCTGCGCGTGGGTGACGGCCTCGTACATCGCGTGCTCGCAGATGCCGATGGAGGCGGTGCAGAGGTTGAACTTGCCGACGTTGACGGTGTTGAGGGCGGCGTCGAAGGCGGCCCGGCCGGTGTGCAGGACGTCGTCCGGGGACACCGGGTAGGCGTCGAGGCGGAACTCGCTGACGTACTTGGAGGAGTCGACGACGTTCTGCACCACGTGGTACGCGGGGTGGCGGCTGTCGGCGGCGAAGAAGACGTATCCGTCCGGCCCCTCGACGTCGGCGCGGCGGCCGAAGACGGAGACGAGTCCGGCGGCGTTGCCGTTGCCGATGTAGTACTTGGAGCCGCTGGCCAGGAACCCGCCGTCGCCGTCGGGCTCCAGCAGCATGTCGGTGGAGTAGATGTCGGCGCCGTGGGTGCGCTCGGACAGACCGAACGCGAACACCTCGCCGTGGGTGAGGAGTTCGGCGGCGCGGGCGCGGGCGGCGGCGTTCTCGCTCTGCCAGACCGGGCCGAGGCCGAGGATCGTCACCTGCCAGGCGTACCAGTAGTCGAGGCCGTAGAAGCCGAGGATCTCGTTGAGGGCGGCGATCCGGGCGGTGTCCCAGCGCTGGTCCTCCCGTCCGGCGGCGGAGGCCGGGGTGAGGAAGGTGGCGAACAGGCCCTCCTTGGCCGCGAAGGCCAGGAACTCCCCGAGCCAGGCGCGGGAGCGGTAGTCCTCGATCAGCTTGCGCTTGCCGCGCTCCTCGAACCAGTCGACGGTGGCGCGCAGCAGCCTGCGGGTCTCGGGGTCGAAGTGCGCGGGGTCGTAGGTGCGCGGGTTGAAGAGCAGGGAGTCGGCCATGAGGGGTCGCCTTCCGGAGAGGGAGGGGAGGGGGAGGGAGGTGGGGGTGTTCAGGCGGACGGCGGTGCCGTGCCGAGACGCCTCAGCGTGGCGAGGACGTCGTCCAGCCAGGCGATCGTCATCCGCTCGTACGCGATGCCGCCGCGCAGCACGGCGTGCTGGAGCTCCTGCGCGGCGTCGAGCGGGGCGGGGGCCTCGGGCCCGGTGAAGTCGCGCAGTTCCCCGGCGAGGTAGTGCGCGAGCCGCTCGCCGTGCACCCGGTGGTGCCGTTCGACCTCGCGGATCAGCGCGGCCGGGTCGTCGAAGGCCGCGCCGCGGATCTTCACGGCCAGGTCGTGGCGCATGCTCTCGGGTTCGATCGGCTCGTGCAGCCACCGGGAGAGGGCCGCGCGGCCGGGGGCGGCGACGGAGTACTCCTTCTTGTCCGGCCGGCCCTGCTGCGGGACCTCGCGGACGGTGAGCTGGCCGTCCCGTTCCATCCGGCCCAGCACGCGGTAGATCTGCTGGTGGGTGGCGGTCCAGAAGTAGCCGATGGACCGGTCGAACCGCCGGGCCAGTTCGTATCCGGAGCCCGGCATCTCCAGCAGGGAGACGAGGATCGCGTGGTCGAGCGCCATGCCCCCGATCTTTCTATGCAACTCGTTGCATAGACAAGTGCCGGAGGCCGGGTGAGACGCGGCTCACGAACGCCTTCAGCGGCCCGGGCAGCCTTCGGGAGCTCTCCGTAGGGCCCTCGCCCCGCTCGCCGCCCGCCCCGGGAGCCGGCCGGGCGGAATCTCTCTGGCCGACCCGGGCCGTCGCATACGATCATGGGCCGCATGAGTGAACAACCCGCGCGATGGACCCAGTCGACCGTGTACGCCGACATGTGGGCGGATCCGGACGACGACCCCCGCAACAACACCGGAACGAGCCCGGACGGCGAGCTCGCCACGCTCCTGGACTTCCTGACGGGCTACCGCCTGACCCTGAGGATGAAGTGCGAGGGCCTGGACCCCGAGCAGCTGGCCCGGCGGTCGGTTCCGCCGTCGACGATGTCGCTGCTCGGGCTGATCCGTCACCTCGCCGAGGTGGAGCGGGACTGGCACAACTGGATCACCGACGGCGACCCGCTGCCCAAGCTGTACGGCGAGCGCGACGCCGACTTCCACGGGGCCGTCGCCGACCAGGCCGTGGTCGACGCCGCGTACGCGGACCTGGAGCGCGAGCAGGCCGCGACCGACGCCGCGCTGGCCGCGCATCCGGACCTGGGCGAGCGCGTGGGGAAGGACTCCATCGCGATCCGGGAGCTGATGGTGCACAGGATCGACGAGTACGCCCGCCACTGCGGCCACGCCGACCTGCTGCGCGAGTGCGTCGACGGAAGGGTCGGCCAGTGAGCTGACCCCGCCGGGGTTCAGGGCGTGCGCCGCCCGACCAGCGAGTTCAGCAGCGCGGCGCCGCGCTCACATTCCGTCCAGCAGCGTGCGGCCGAGACGGGTGAGGGTGTGCAGGGCGGTCTTCCGGTCGCGGGTGAGGGCGGCCAGCCCGGCGCCGCGAAGGGTGGTGGCGTGCTCGCTGGCGCTGGCCGGCGAGATGCCCGCACGCCGGGCGAGCTGCGTGGTCGTGCACGCGGGGTGGTCGGCGATCACGCACATCACCACCGCCCTGGTGCGGCCGAGGAGCGCGGACAGGGCCGGCGGCACCGGAGTGCCGGCGCGGCGCGGGCCGACGGCCGGGGCCCACAGCTCGGCCGCGTCGACGGGACTGGTCAGGGCCGGGTACACCACCAGGACCGTGTCGGCCTCGGGGCCCGCGAACAGCTGGGGGACGGGCCCGCAGAACACCGACGGGGCCAGTACGAGCGAGCGCCCCGCCAGGTGGAAGTCGGCCGCCCGGTGGACCAGCGGCCGGTAGCCGGGGACCTCCAGCACGGGCGGTTCCCACAGCGCTATCGGGCGCAGGCTGTCCAGCAGGGCCCCGACCCCGCCCTGGGCCATGAGCCGCCCGCGCCGGGCCAGCTCCCCCTCGAGGTGCTGCTGGATGCGCTCCCAGTACGGGGCCACGGCCACGCGGTGGCAGTCCAGGAGGGCGGTGGCGAGCCTGGCCACCGCTCGCGGGCCGGCGTCCACCGCCTCCGCCAGCCAGGGAGCGTGCCGCCGGGGCCCGCCCGCGACCACCGCGAACTCCGCGCGCAGCCTGCGCCGGGGTGCTCCGCGCAGCCGCTCGACGCCCTCGTCGATCCGGGCCGCCGCGCCCACCAGGGTGAACAGGTCCACCAGTTCCCCGCGCGGAGAGCCGAGGAACCTCGCGGTGTCCGGCCCGTCGCCCGTGATCAGGGGGCCGGTGCGCGCACGCCAGCCGCCGAAGAGCGCCTTGGCGTCACGCCGCTGCAGGTTCCACAGGCTCAGCTCCGTCTCCGCGAGCGGCCCCAGGAGGGCCACCCTCACCCGTGCCAGGTCCTGCGCCGTGAAGTGCAACCGCAGCACGCCTTCCTCCTCAGCCGCCCCTGCGGGCGATGCTCCCCACCGCCGTCGTTTCGGGACAGCCCGAAACGAGTCGAATCCGGTGTCCGTGCGGGCGCAGGCTGTGCCGGGCAAGCCGACAGCGTCTTCCCGAAGGAGTGCTCCATGAAGAAGCGTCTCGCGGGTGCGGTCCTGGCCGTGGCCGCCTTCACGGCCCCGCTGGCCGTCGTGGCCCCCACGACCGCCAGCGCGGCCGCCGCCGCGTGCTCGTCGCCCGGCTGGGGCCCGTACGATCCCGGCTACTCGTTCACGGTCTCCGGCAAGAGCTCGCCGCTGCGGTCGGGTCCGAGCGCGGACTGCGGGGTGCGCACGTACGTCCCGGCGAGCACCGAGTTCAGCATCGACTGCCGGTACGTCAACGGCGCGGGCAACCTCTGGTACCACGGTGACGTGTACACGGGCGGCCGCACCTACAGCGGCTGGATGTACGCGGGCAACCTGGGCAGCGTCTACGACTCCAACAACGCGTCCTGCTGACCCCGGCGCGGGTGGCCGCGGGGGCTGACTCGGGCGCGGTACCCGGTCGCCTCCGCCGGTGACCGGCCCGGGCCCGGCGCCCCCTCGGCGCGGGGGACCGAGGGGGCGCCGTCTCGTGCGGCCATACGGGCGGGCCCGGGGTGTGGCGCCGGTGGCGTCCGGTCCGCCGCCCGTATGTTCGCGGCGGAAACGTCCCACGGGGCGAGGAACGCGTGCGGGAGTGGGTGGCCGGCGATGACCGGGAAGCGGACGATCACCGTATTCGGAGCGACCGGGCAGCAGGGGGGCTCCCTGGCCCGGTCGATCCTGGAGGACCGGGACGGCGACTTCGCGGTGCGCGCCGTGACCCGCCGTCCGGACTCGGAACGGGCGCGGGAGCTGGAGCGGCTCGGGGCGGAGGTGGTCCGGGCCGACATGGACGACGAAGCGAGCCTCGGACCCGCCCTCGAAGGCGCGTACGGGGCGTTCCTGGTGACCAACTTCTGGGAGGACATGGACGCCGCCCGCGAGAAGCGGCAGGCGGCGGCCCTCGCCCGGGCGACCGGGCACGCGGGCGTGCAGCACGCGATCTGGTCCACCCTGGAGGACACGCGCCACTGCATTCCGGTGGACGACGACCGGATGCCGACGCTCCAGGGCCAGTACAAGGTTCCGCACTTCGACGCCAAGGCGGAGGCGGACCAGTACTTCCTCGACGCGGGGGTGCCGGTCACGTTCCTGCGGACCACCTTCTTCTGGGACAACCTGCTGGGCAGCTTCGCGCCGAGGGAGACGGAGGACGGGGGCCTGGAGCTGATCTACCCGATGGGCGACAAGCGGCTGTCCGGCATGGCCGTCGACGACATCGGCAGGATCGCGCACGCCATCTTCAGGACGGGTGCCGACTTCGTCGCCGCCACCATCAGCGTCGCCGGCGAGCACCTGCGGGTCGCCGACATGGCCGCGGCCCTCACCGAGTCCCTGGGCCGGCCGGTCCGCTACCGGCCCCTGACCCCGGACGCGTTCCGCGCCCTCGGCTTTCCCGGCGCCGACGAGGCGGGGAACATGTTCCAGTTCTACGCCGACTGCGAGGCCTCCTTCACCGGTGCGCGGGACCTGGACGCCGTGCGCGGCATCAACCCGGCCCTCCAGGACTTCGCCACCTGGCTGGCGGCCCACCGCGACCGGTTCCCCCCGGCCTGACGACGGCCCCGGGGTGGGTTCGAGGGCCGGCCCGCCCCGCAGCGCGGGGCGCGAGGTTTGCCCCCCCGTCGGCGGGGGCACGCGCCGACCACGGAGCCACGTACTTCCCGTCCCTGGAGGCACGAGACCGATGACAGCTTTCGGCTACTTCCTGGCCTGCGAGGAATTCCCCCCGGACCGGCTTCTGGAGCAGGCCCGGCGGGCCGCCGACGCCGGTTTCAGCCGGCTGGCGATCTCCGACCACTTCCACCCGTGGAACGACGCCCAGGGCAACAGCCCGCTCGTCTGGTCGGTGATCGGGGCCCTGTCGCAGACCGTGGAGCTGCCGGTGACCACCCTGGTCACCTGCCCCACCATGCGGATGCACCCGGCGGTGACGGCCCAGGCCGCGGCGACGTCGAGCCGGCTGCTGGAGGGCCGCTTCGCGCTGGGCGTGGGCACCGGCGAGGCCCTCAACGAACACATCCTCGGCGACCGCTGGCCGGCCTTCGACGAGCGGGCCGAGATGCTGGAGGAAGCCGTCGAGGTGATGCGCGAGCTCTTCACCGGCCGTCAGGTCAGCCACCGCGGCCGGCACTACACGGTGGAGAACGCCCGCCTGTACACCGCGCCGCGGGGCCCGCTGCCCATTCACGTCTCCGGCTTCGGGCCGAAGGCGGCGGACCTGGCCGGGCGCATCGGCGACGGGTTCGTCACCATGGGCCCCGACGAGGAGGCCATCAAGCGCTTCCGGGACGCGGGGGGCGAGGGGAAGCCGGTGATCGGCGGCCTCAAGGTGTGCTGGGGCGAGGACCGGGACAAGGCAGTCGACACCGCGCACCGTCTGTGGCCGACCGAGCAGCTGCCGGGCGAGCTGAACCAGATCCTGCCCACCCCGGCGCACTTCGAGCAGGCGAGTGAACTCGTCACCCGCCGCCAGGTGTCCGACGCCGTCCCCTGCGGCCCCGACGTCGAGGAGCACGTGGAGGCCGTCCGCGCCTATGTGGAGGCGGGGTTCGAGGAGGTGTACATCGGCCAGATCGGCCCGGACGACCAGGCCTTCTTCGAGGCCTACCGCGACAAGGTGCTGCCCGCCCTCACCGGATGAGGCCGCACCTGGACGAGACCGGCCGGGAGAAGAAGACCGCCGCAACAACAAGACCCACCGCGAGAACACGAGGAGGAACCGCTGATGACCACCGCCCGCGAGATCATGACGGAGGGCGCCGACTGCATCGGTGCCGAGGAGACCATCATCCGGGCAGCGGAGATGATGAAGGAGCTCGGGGTCGGTGCCCTGCCGATCTGCGGCACCGACAACAAGCTGAAGGGGATGCTCACTGACCGCGACATCGTGGTCAAGGTCCTGGCGGAGGGCAAGGACCCCGCCCAGTGCAAGGCCGGCGAACTGGCCCAGGGCGAGGCGGTGACCATCGGGGCCGACGACGACGCCGACGAGATCCTGCGCACGATGGCCCGGCACAAGGTCCGGCGGCTGCCCGTCATCGACGGCCACGACCTCGTCGGAATGGTGGCCCAGGCCGACGTCGCACGTGCGCTGCCCGACACGAAGGTCGGCGAGCTCCTCGAATCACTGTCCAGCTGACCCCGCCGAGGAGCCGGGGTCCGAGGAACAGAGCGGAAGAAGGCGAGCACCATGGGCTGGGCCTCGTGGACGACGCGTTCGGTCGTGGCGGGCCGCGGCGGCGTCCGGACACAGGACGCCGGCGTCCTCACGGGGGAACTGGAGGTGCACACCGCCTGGTCCGACGGGCTGGCCCGGGTGACCGTACGCCACCCGGGCGGTTCCACCTGGTGGCCCGTGGCCGGCGGCCCCGTGCCGTGCCCCAACGGGTACGCCAGCCGGCTCCTCCACGACGCCGTGCTCGACTCGGTCCGCGGCGAGGGCACCACGACGCTGTCGGCCCTCCGGCCCGGGGCCCGCGCCGCGCACGACGCGCTGGCGGCGTGAGGCGCCCGGACGCGGGCCGGTACCGCCCGGCACGCGGTACCGGCCTGAGCGAAACCTGACAACCCGGGCGGACGTCAGCGAGCCTCTTACCCCTCCCGCGGGGCACCACGCCAGGATGGTGGCCCCGCGGGCCGCCGCCCGCGCGGGCGAATCGGGAAGGGGAACGTGTTGATCACCACGGACGTCCAGTACCGCGGCACCACCGTCCTGGTCAGTGCCTGCGGCGAACTCGACGAGGAGGCGGACGCGGAGCTCCGGCGCGCGCTGGAGTACGCCACCCCCGCCGAGCGGGTCCTCATGATCGATCTGCACGGGGTCCCCTTCATGGACGCCGACGGCCTGCTGCACCTCCTCGACCTGCACCGGCGCGCCGAACGCCGGGGGCTCCGGGTCCTGGTCGTCGGCTGGCAGATCCAGCCGCGGGAGCTGATGGCCCGGATCGCGGGCCTTCCCGGTCCGGCTTCGGCCACCGCCGACCGGTACGCGACGGCCGGGTTCCGGGAGCTGCTCGGGGCACGCGCCCGCGACGCCCGCGCGTGCACGGATTCCCGTACGGACCGGCTGCCCGCCGGCGGTTGAGCCGCTCCCCCTCCCCCGTCCCCCTTCCGGAGGGACCGCGTCCGGGCCGGTTGGCGTCCGCTCTGACGGGCGGGGGCGGGTGTCCGGTGCCACGCTGGGTCGTACCGGCTCCCTGAAAGGCCCGCGCCCATGATCACCACTGATTACGTCCCCGGCTCCCCCTGCTGGCTCGACCTCGGCACCCCCGACGTCCCGGCCGCGGCGGCCTTCTACGGCGCCGTGTTCGGATGGGAGTACGAGTCCATGGGGGGCATGGAAGGCGGGATGTTCCGCAGGGACGGGAAGATCGTCGCCGGGCTCGGCAAGCTCACCGAGCAGGGCGCGCGGTCGGCGTGGATGATCTACTACAGCGTCGGGGACGCGGAAGCCACGACCCGGGCGGTGGAGGACGCGGGCGGTACGGTCCGGGTGGCTCCGATGGCTCTGGACGACTCGGGCCGGATGGCCCAGTTCAGCGACCCCCTGGGCGGGCAGTTCGCCGTCTGGCAGCCGGGCACGGACAAGGGGGTCGAGCTGGTGGACGAGCCGGGCTCGCTGTGCTGGACCGAGCTGTTCACCAGCGACGCCGCGGCCGCGAGGGAGTTCTACGGCGGCGTCCTCGGCTGGCGGTTCAGCGACATGGAGCTGCCCGGCGGCGGGGGCACGTACTCGCTGATCACTCCGGCGGGGCTCCCGGACGAGCGCATGCACGGCGGGCTCATGGAACTGGCCCCGGAGCACCTCGGCCTCACGAACGGGCGGCCGTACTGGCACCCCGTGTTCGCCGTCCCCGACTGCGACGCCGCCGTCGCCGCGGTCACCGGGAACGGCGGCAACACGCAGACGGACCCGCAGGACGTGGAGGGCATCGGCCGCCTCTCCGTCTGCCTCGACCCCTGGAACGCCGACTTCGTGGTCCTCACCCCGGCCGCCGGCTGAGTCGGGCACATCCGAAAGGCCAGGGCGAACCGGTATATATCCCGCTTCAGGCGGGTATCACGCCAGATCCGTACGCATCAATGTCCCGTACCGCTACGGGACGGACCCTGGAGGCCGGATGACCTGGGCATCATGGACCACGCGCGGCGTTTTCGCCGGGCGGGGCGGGGTGAGAACCGCCGAATCGGTTCTTCTGACCGGCGAGCTCGACGTGCACACGACCTGGACCGAGGCCGACCGGCTGGCCCACGTCGCCGTCCAGCACAGCGGCGCCACGGAGTGGCTCACCCTGGCGGGGAGCCCGGCGCCCTGTCCGAGCGAGGAGGCGAGCCGGGCCCTGCACGACGCCGTACTGCTGGCCGTACGCGCCGGCAACGCGGCGACGCTCCCCCAGTCCGGCGCCACGGCGCCGGCCGGCTGAGGAACTCCCCGGCCCGCGGCAGGCTCCCCGATCGGGGCCTCAGGGAGGCTCGCCGGTCCGCGCGGGCGCCGCGCGGCCCGCTTCCGGGACGGCCCCGCCGGGTCCCGGGCCGCCCGTGAGGCGGGCGAAGGCGCGGGCGTCGGTCACGGCGGCCCCACCGGGGTCGTTGTTGAAGTACGCGAAGACGTCCGCCTCGGGGGGCCAGGCGTCGGCCACCCGGGCCGCCCAGCCGCGCAGGGCGGCCCTGCCGTAGCGGGGCCAGGGGCGGGCGCGGCCCGCGTGGAAGCGGACGTAGCCCCAGTCGGCGGTGCGCCACAGCGGTGTCACCGGCCGCGATCCCCGGTCCGCCCAGCACAGGGCGGCACCGCGCCCGGTCAGCACCGACCGCACGGCCGGCGTCCACCAGGATTCGTGCCGGGGCTCGACGGCGACCCGGACGCCGGCCGGGAAGCAGGCGAGGCAGCGGTCGAGCAGTTCCGGATCCGCGCGCAGCGTCGGCGGCAGCTGGAGCAGGACGGGGCCGAGCCGGTCCCCGAGGGAGGCGGCGTGCGCCATCAGCCGATGGACCGGCTCGGCCGGGTCGCGCAGCCGCTTGATGTGGGTGAGGAACCGGCTGGCCTTCACGGCCATCACGAAGCCGGGCGGAGTGCGGTCGTGCCACTGGGCGAAGGTGTCGGGGGACGGCAGACGGTAGAAGGCGTTGTTGTTCTCCACCGTCCGGAAGTGCGTCGCGTACTCCTCCAGCCACAGCCGTTGCGGCCGGTCAGGGGGATAGAACACACCCGACCAGTCCCGGTACTGCCACCCGGAGGTGCCGACGGTCACGGCCATGCGGGGCGCCTACCCCGGCTTCCGGGGTGGATGCCGTCAGGGCAGGCCGAGCCACAGAGCGGGCGAAGGCCCGTCCTCGCCGTCGGGGGACGCCTCCGGGCCGGCCGGCGCGAAGACGTGGACGGTGACGGTCGGCCCCGCTTCCCGGACGGGGTGCATCCGGTGGTAGAAGGTCTCGTCGAAGCAGAAGCCCAGGCCCGCCCCGACCTCTTCGGTACGGGGAGCGTCGCCGAGCCGGGCCCGCTCGTGCGTGAGGGCTCCCCGCGCCACGTACACCGCTCCGCGTATGCGCTCGTGGTCGAGGTAGGCGGCCCCCGGTGACAGGCACTCCCAGCCGAGGGCCCAGACCCCGAAGAGGCCGGTCCGGAACAGCGGCAGCCAGCCGCCCTCGCCGTCCGGCTCCGACAGCCTCGGCCGCCAGCGGTGGTAGTCGCGGCCCACGTCGTAGGCGATCTCCAGGAACTCCTCGGGCTCCATGAGGGTCGGGCCGCGCGATACGGCCGGCCGGATGTCCATGCGTACGCACCGCCTCGCATGCTCTCGTCCACGGGCGCGCCCCGAGCACGCCCGGCCGTTCTTCATCCGTCGCCTGCCCGGACGGCGGTTTTCCATGCGGGGGGGGGCGGCGGCCGGGCGGGCTGCGGCGGACCCGTCAGCGGCGCCGGTAGAGGGTGACGCCGTCGCCGTGGCCGAGCCAGCGCACGGTCAGGGGGCAGGTGGCCCCGGCGGTCCAATGGCGGCTCAGCTCGCCGAAGAAGTCCTCGTCGGCGCACATCCCGCCCGGCCCCTCCCCCACGTACAGGAACGTGTCCCCGCCGTGGGCGCGCAGCGCCTCCGCGGCCATCGCGTCCGCGGGTGGCGGCCATACGAGCATCAGGGTGCGGCCGGGGTGGCGCCGCACCGCGTCGACGGCCGTCGCCGTCTCGATGTCGGCGTAACGGAAGCCGTGGGTGAAGGCGTTCGTCTCGACGTCGTTCAGGTCCGTGGCCAGGACGTCCAGGCCGGCCCGGGACAACTGCCGTGCCCAGTAGCCGGATCCCGCCCCCACTTCCAGCAGGGCCGCGCCGCCGGTGACGTCGCGGATCCACTGCGCGACGGAGCCGGTGAGCACCGCCCAGCTGTACAGCCCGGCGAGGTCCTGGCGGCGCAGCATCAGCGGCGCCGCGTCCTCCTCCCGCGGCAGGTGGTCGAAGACCTCGACGACCACCCGGCCCCCGGGCCCCCGCGCGCGCAGGGCGGGGTACCACAGCAGCGGCACCATCTGCGGGTGCCGGTCCGCGTGGATCACGTCCTGCTCGGGCAGCAGCTCCCCGAGGGCACGGAACGGGTGCCCCCAGCCCGGGAACGTCACCGTCGGCCGTGCGTCCCACATCCGCTGCAGCCGGGTGGAGAGCTCGACCAGCCTCTCCACCACGGGCGGCGGCCCGGCCGATGGGGCGGCGCGGTGTTCGCTCATGCGGCGGGGTTCAGAGGGCCACGTGCTGGACCACGGCCAGGTCGCCCGCGGCGGGGGCGTCGACGGGAGCGGAGAGCATCCCCATGTGGGCGACGACGCTGATGCCGTCCTTGCCGTCCGAGCCCGCCGGGTTGGCGGCACCGGCCGTGGCCGCGCCCGCGAGGGCGGCGACGGCGGCCGCGACGACGGCGGCGTGACGAGTGGTCTGGTTCATGCGGGGTCCCCCTTGATATGACGTGCGGCGCGCGCAGTCGAGAACTGGCGTACGAGAACCACCCTACCTCCGGGCCCACTTGGGACGATCATGGCCCGGCTG
Organism: Streptomyces sp. NPDC029122; assembly: GCF_055569445.1. Lineage (NCBI taxonomy): Bacteria > Bacillati > Actinomycetota > Actinomycetes > Kitasatosporales > Streptomycetaceae > Streptomyces > Streptomyces sp. NPDC029122. Next base: position 23,045 of record NZ_JBVHWK010000001.1, read on the forward strand.
CCGCCCCGAGGGGGGCACGGCCCGTGGGAAGAGGTTTGAGAATCGCTTGGTCGGCGTAGAAGCGGAATCGACCGTTATTCAACGCGACGAGGCAAAGAAGGCACCATGGGAATCATCGCTTGGATCCTCATCGGACTCCTGGCGGGCATCATCGCCAAAATGCTGATGCCCGGGAAGGACCCGGGAGGAATCATCGTCACCATACTGATCGGTATCGTGGGCGCACTGCTCGGCGGATGGCTCGGCAAGGTGATTTTCGGCGTCGACTCCGTCGACGGATTCTTCGAGCTTTCCACGTGGATCGCCGCCATCGTCGGCTCCCTCATCCTCCTGGCCGTCTTCCGCCTGTTCAGCCGCGCGTCACGATGACGGGGAAGCCGGCCGGACGGTTTCCGCCGTCCGGCCGGCGCGCCCCGGTCCCGTCCCCCACCGCCGGGGTGCGAGCGGTCAGGCCCGCCGAAGGGGGTTCCGGGACACGCGGGTTGCGTTTGCCGACGGCCACGGAGGGCGGGAGACTGGGGGGTACGACGTGCCGTGCCGCGGGACCGCGCCCGGCCGGTGCCGACGCTCCTCCCGCGCCGCCGCGTCCGCACCCGCGGGTGCGCGTCCGCGGCCTGCCGTGCCACGTCAATCCGCCCTCTCGTCAGCCGTCGGGAACCGGGCAGTGGTGCGGGTGGCGACATGCGGGCGGGTGGCGACATGCGGGTTCCGAGATCCCGTGCCCGGCGAAAGCCCGTGGCCGGATCGATGAACCCTCAACAGTAGGTCCTCTCACCCAGGAGGTGGGCCATGAGCAGCACCCGCCCGGTCAACTGCATCATCCCGCCGTACATCCTCGAAAAGCTCATGGAGAGCGGGGACAGCGAGGTGCGCCAGGCCGCCCTGGACACCCTGCTGACCACCGCTCGACTCCGGGGGGAACGAGCCGTCCGGTCGGCCTTCGCCGGCGGCGCGGCCGCCTCCCCCGGAAACGCCCGGCGCACCGTCTTCGACTGCGAGCGAAGTGAATTCCTCCCCGATGCGGTGCTGGCCAGGTCGGAAGACGGGCCGGAATCCCCGGACGACGCCGTCAACCAGGCGTTCGAGGGGCTCGGCCTGACCCGGGATTTCTACCAGGAGGTGTTCCAGCGCAATTCGATCGACGACCGGGGGATGCGGCTGAACGGGTTCGTCCACTTCGGCGAAAAGATCAACAACGCGTTCTGGGACGGCCGGGAGATGCTGTTCGGCGACGGGGACGGGGTCGAATTCGGCATCCTCACCGGTTCCCTCGATGTGGTCGGCCACGAGTTGTCGCACGGAGTCACCGAGCACACCTCGAATTTCGAGTACCACAATCAGTCCGGCGCCCTGAACGAGTCGATGTCGGACGTCTTCGGCTCGCTCGTCAAGCAGTGGTCGCTCAAGCAGACGGCCGAAGAGGCCGACTGGCTGATCGGGGCCGACATATGGACCCCGGGAATCGAGGGCGACGCCCTGCGGTCGATGAAGGCTCCGGGGACGGCGTACAACAACCCGCTGGTCGGGAAGGACCCCCAGCCCGACCGCATGAGCAAGTTCGTCCACTTGCCCGACACTCCGCGAACGGACAACGGCGGGGTGCACTTCAACTCCGGCATCCCGAACAAGGCGTTCTTCGTGACGGCCATGGGCATCGGCGGGTTCGCATGGGAGGTCTCCGGGAGGATCTGGTACGAGGCGCTCAAGGCCTCCAGCTCCGGGGACATGTTCCAGGACTTCGCGGACACCACCTTCCAGAAGGCCGGACAGCTGTTCGGCATCGGCGGCCCCGAGCAGACGGCCGTGCTGGCGGGGTGGCAGGAGGTCGAGGTCCAGATCACGGGAGTCCCGTCCGGCCTCGCCCGGGCACGGGTCTTCTCCGTCAACGGGCACGGCGGCACCGGCCGGGAGACCGACCTGGCGGCCCTGGCCCGGCAGGTCGGAGCACTGAGCGACAGGGTCAGCGGCCTGGCCCGGGACGTGGCCGCGCTGAAGGGCACCAGGTGAGCCCGGGGAAGCCCGGGCCGGGAGGCCGCGCGCGATGAGGGTGAGCCTGGTGTCGTACGGCGGGATGGCGGCGGCGGCCAACCTCCGCCGTCCGCCCCGGGTGCTGGACACGGAGGCGCTGCCCCCGGACGACGTGGCCGAGCTCCGCCGGCTGGTGGCGGCGGCCGCCGCGACGCCCCCGCCCGAGGACGCGGGCCGCGCCCGGGACGCGATGGGCCACCGGGTCACCGTGGAGGACGGCGGCCGCTCGACGGTCCTCGAACAGTCGGACGCCGCCATGTCCCCCGCGTTCGCGGCCCTGCTCACCTGGCTCCGGAGGCACCTCGCGCCGCAATGAGCGCCCGGGACCCGGCACTACGCCGCGCCGCCCCCTTCGAAGACCCGGAGCAGGTCCGCCGCCACTCCGACCGCGATCACGGCGGGCTCCTTGCCGGTGATGCAGGGCATTCCGATCGGGGTCCTGATCCGGTCGATGGCGGCGGCGTCGTGGCCGCCCTCGGTGGCCAGGCGCTGCCGGAAGCGCGCCCACTTGGCTGCGGAGCCGATCAGCCCGATCGAGCCGAGGCCGGCGGTGCGCAAGGCGGCGTCGCACAGTGCGGCGTCCTCGGCGTGGTCATGGGTCATGATCAGGACGTGCGTGCCGGGCGCCAGCTCCGCCAGCACCTCCTCCGGCAGCAGCGGGGTGTGGTGGACGTGGATCCGCGCCACCGCGTCCGCGAGTACGGCGAGCCGCTCGTCGGCGAGCTGGCCGGGGCGGCTGTCGATCAGGTGCAGATCGAGGTCGTGGCGGGCCAGGATGCGGGCCAGCTCCATCCCGACGTGCCCGACACCGAAGACGGCCACCGCCGGGACCACCGGCAGCGGTTCCAGCAGTACGCTGACGGCCCCGCCGCAGCACTGGACGCCGTGGCGGCCGGTGACCTTGTCGTTGAGGGCGAAGTCCATCAGCTCCGGCTCCGGGTCCGGCGTACCCATCACCTCCCGGGCCCGGTCGATCGCGACGGCCTCGATGTTGCCGCCGCCGATCGAACCCCAGGTCTCGGTCCGTCCCACCACGAGTTTGGCACCGGCCCGGCGGGGCGCGTGGCCGCGCACGGCCGCGACGGTCACGAGCGCGCCGGGCTCCCGGCGTGCCCGCAACCGCGCGACCGCGGCCACCCAGGTCATGTCAGACATTGCTCAAGACGCTCGCGTCGGCGGGGGCCCCGCTGCCGCCGGACGCGCCGGCGCCGCGGACCGCTTCGATCGCCCAGTACACCGCCTCCGGTGTCGCCGGGGAGGCGAGTTCCACACTGGCACCGGCGGTCCCGAAGGCCGCGACGGCCTGCCGCAGCGCCTCCCGCACCGAGAAGGCCAGCATCAGCGGGGGCTCGCCCACCGCCTTGGACCCGTAGACGGCGCCCTGCTCGGTGGCGTTCCGCAGCAGCGTGACGTTGAACTCCTCGGGCATCTCCGAGAAGCTCGGCAGCTTGTAGGTGCTCGCGGCCTGGGTCAGCAGCCGGCCGCGGCCCGGCCCGTCACCGGTGTCCCAGCGCATGTCCTCGAGCGTCAGCCAGCCCGCGCCCTGCACGAAACCGCCTTCGACCTGACCGATGTCGATCAGCGGGGACAGGCTGTCGCCGACGTCGTGCACGATGTCCACCCGCCGGACGCGGTACGCGCCGGTGAAGCCGTCCACCTCCACCTCGGCCGCGGCGGCGCCGTGGGAGAAGTACTTGAAGGGCGATCCCCTGAAGGACTTCGGGTCCCAGTGCAGGCCCTCCGTACGGTAGAAACCGGCCGCCGACAGCTGGACGCGCTGGAAGTAGGCGGTGCGCACCAGGTCGTCCCAGGCCAGTTCCCCGTCACTGCCGAGGACGCGTGCGACGCCGTCGACGATGCGCACGTCCGAGGCGTTCGCGCCGAGCTGGGTGGCGGCCACCCGCAGCAGCCGCTCGCGCAGCTGCTCGCAGGCGTTCTTCACCGCCGCGCCGTTGAGGTCCGCGCCGGCGCTGGCCGCGGTGGCGGAGGTGTTGGGCACCTTGTCGGTCCGCGTCGGGGCCAGCCGTACCTTGTGCGGCGGGATGCCCAGGGCGGTCGCGGCCACCTGGATCATCTTGGTGTGCAGGCCCTGGCCCATCTCGGTGCCGCCGTGGTTGATCAGGACCGAGCCGTCCTTGTAGATCAGCACGAGCGCGCCGCCCTGGTTGAAGGCGGTGAGGTTGAACGAGATGCCGAACTTGACGCCGGTGAGCGCGAGTGCCCGCTTGGTGTGCGGGTGCGCGGCGTTGAAGGCCGCGATCTCCCGCCGGCGATCGGCGAGTCGGCCGTTCTCCTTGACCTGCTGCCAGACGGCGGAGATCCGTTCGGGCTGGACGACCTCCTGCCCGTACGGGGTGCACTGGCCCTCCCGGTAGAAGTTCCGCTCCCGCAGCTCGGTCGGATCGAGGCCGAGCAGCGGCGCGCACCGGCCCATGATGTCCTCGATCACCAGCATGCCCTGCGGTCCGCCGAAGCCCCGGAAGGCGGTGTTGGAGACCTTGTTCGTCTTGGCGATGCGGCCGGTGACGCGGGCGTTGGGAATCCAGTAGGTGTTGTCGATGTGGCACAGCGCGCGGGCCACCACCGGCTCGGAGAGGTCCAGGCTCCAGCCGCCGTCCGCCGTCAGGGCGGCGTCCAGGGCCTGGATGCGGCCCTCGGCGTCGAAGCCGATCTTCCACGCGGCGTGGAACCCGTGCCGCTTGCCGGACATGGTCAGGTCCTGGGTGCGGTTGAGCCGCAGCCGCACTGGGCGGCCGGTGAGCACGGCGCCGAGGGCGGCGACGGCCGCGAATCCGTGCGGCTGCATCTCCTTGCCGCCGAAGCCGCCGCCCATCCGCAGGCACTGCACGGTCACTTCGTGGCTGTGCAGGCCGAGTACGTGCGCGACGATCTCCTGCGTCTCCGAGGGGTGCTGGGTGCTGCTCTGGACGAACACCTGCCCCGACTCGTCGACGTGGGCCAGGGCGGCGTGCGTCTCGAGGTAGAAGTGTTCCTGCTCGGAGAACCGGAACTCGCCGGTGAAGACGTGTGTGGAGTCGGCGAAGCCCGCGTCGATGTCGCCGGTCCGCAGCTCGGGCCGGGCGCCGTGGAAGCTTCCGGCCTCGATCGCCTCCTCCAGGGTGACCAGGGAGGGCTGTTCGTCGAGTTCCACCTCCACGGCCGCCGCACCGAGCCGGGCCGCCTCCAGGGTCTCGCCAAGCACCCAGGCGACCGCATGGCCGTGGAACATGACCTCGTCGGGGAAGACCGGTTCGTCGTGCTTCATTCCGGCGTCGTTGACGCCCGGCACGTCGGCGCCGGTCAGAACCCGGACCACGCCGGGCACGGCGAGCGCGGGTCCGGTGCGCAGCGCGGTGATCCGGCCGCGGGCCTTCATCACCTGGACCGGGTGGGCGTGCAGGACGTCCTTGGTGCGGTGGACCAGGTCGTCGGTGTAGAGCGCGGCGCCGGTGACGTGCAGGGCGGCGCTCTCGTGCGCCACGGGGACGCCGACGGCGGGGTGTTCGGGGCGTTCGGACAGTTGACTCATGACGACACCGCCTCGGGGGTCTGTGCGTACAGCTTCAGCAGGCTCTGGCCGAGCATCGCGGAGCGGTATCCGGCGCTCGCCCGGTGATCGTCCATGGGGGTGCCCTGGGCCCGCAACACCCCGGCCGCGGCCTCGACGGTCCCGGCCGTCCACGGCTTGCCCTCCAGCGCCGCCTCGGCGGCGAGGGCGCGGATCGGGGTGGCGGCCACGCCGCCCAGGCCGATGCGCGCCTTGCGGACGGTCCCGTCCTCGATGTCGAGCGCGAAGGCGACCGCCACGCTGGAGATGTCGTCGAAGCGCCGCTTGGCGATCTTGTGGAAGGCCGTGACCGGGGAGAGCGGCAGCGGGACCCGCACCGCGCGGATCAGTTCGCCGGGACGGCGTACGCTCTGCCGGTAGCCGGTGAAGTAGTCGCAGAGGGGGACCTCGCGCTCCCCGTCGGCGTCGGCGAGCACCACCGACGCCTCCAGCGCGAGCAGCACCGGCGGGCTGTCGCCGATGGGCGAGCCGGTGCCCAGGTTGCCGCCGAGGGTGGCGCTGTTGCGGATGAGCCGGGACGCGAACTGCGGGAACAGGTCCGCCAGCAGCGGGACGGTGCCGCCGAGGCGGCGTTCGATCTCGGTGAGCGTCTGCGCCGCACCGATGACGATGGAGTCGGACGTGACCTCCAGCTCCCTCAGTTCCGGGAGCCGGTCCACGGCGACCACGCAAGGCGCCCGGCGGGCGCGGATGTTCACCTCCACGCCCCAGTCGGTGCTTCCCGCGACGACCACCGCGTCGGGCCGCTCGCGCAGCAGCCGCAGCGCCTCGGCGAGGGTGCCCGGCCGCAGGAACGCACTGCCGTCGCGGGTGTACTCGGTGGCGGCCGGTCCGGGCGGGGACTGCTCGCGGCGCCGTGCCAGGGGGTCGTCCTCGGTGGGCGTACCGACGGCGTACGCGGCATCGCGGATCGGGCGGTACCCGGTGCAGCGGCACAGGTTTCCGCTCAGCGAGTGCAGGTCGAAGCCGTTCGGGCCGTGCTCGGGGTCGCCGCCGCCGGCGGGTTCCGCGTGCGCGCAGCGGTCGGGCCGGTAGTACTCGGCGGCCATGCTGCAGACGAACCCCGGGGTGCAGTAACCGCATTGGGAACCGCCGCGGACCGCCATCTCCTCCTGCACCGGGTGCAGGGTGGGCGGCGTGCCGGGCGCGCCCGGGGCGGCGAGGCCTTCGGAGGTGACGACCTCCTGCCCGTCGAGCGCCGCGACCGGGACGAGGCAGGCGTTGACCGCCACCCAGTCGGTGGGCTTGTCCAGCCCGGGGCGGGCCACCAGGACGGAGCAGGCGCCGCATTCGCCCTCGGCGCAGCCCTCCTTGGTGCCGGTGAGGCCGCGCTCGCGCAGGAAGTCCAGCACCGAGGTGTGGGGCGGAGCGGGCTCGATGGGTGTGTCTTTCCCGTTGACCGTGATCCGCGCCGCTACCACGGCACGTCCTCGTTCCGGTGCACGGTGGATCTGATCGTCCTAGTCGCCATTTCAGGAGCCTTCTGTTTCGGTGGCGCGGCCGGAGAACCCGGAGAGCGCACATCAGCACGCGACGGCGTGCCTCAGGCGGTGACAGAGAATCGAAAAAGGAACCGGGGCCGCAATCGGGCACGCCGGAGAGGGGCTGTTCAGCAGCCGTGTGCGACGCGGCCCGGAGCCCAGGCGACCTGGTGAGCGAGGCGAAGCAGTGCGGAGATGGTCGACATCCGACGTCGCCTCCTTCCGTCAACTCACGAGCCGGTCCGCCAGAAGCTACGTGGCGGCGGGTCCATCGGTCAAGCCACCGCGCACCGGCCACGAGCAGGCCCTTCCCGGTTTCCCGGCCGGCCGTGGGTCAGGTCCGCGGGGGGCCGGGGTCGTCGGCCAGTTGGGCGATCCAGCCGTAAGGGAGCTCCTCGCCGTCGACGGTGACGGCCTCCACGGCCCGGCTCGCGGGGTCGATCTCGGCCTGCACCCCCTCCCCCGCGTAGCGCGGGTAACCGGAGACGCCGATGGCGCCGGTGGCTTCGACCCGGGCGGTGCGCAGGACCGCGTCGTGGCCCTTGGCGTCCTGGCCGCCGGGCGGGCCGGGACGCAGGACGACGGTGTACCGGCCGGGGGCGGGGTGGGCGGCGGGAGTCATGGGGTCAGGCTAGTGACCGGGGGCGCCGCCCGCTCAGAGGCGCGGCGTCGGGTCCCCGGTCTGCGCCTCGACGGCGAGCGAAACCCCACTCGGAGCGGAAAAAGTTTTCCACCGGACGTCTATCGAATGGCCGTTCGCTGGGAATGCTGCGTGTGATCTCCCGCCCCGGTACGACGCCCCGTCCCGGCGTCCCCACCGGGCGGCCTTCCGTTCTGAGCTCTCGGGAGGTAACACGCCATGCAGTCAGCCCCCACGACGCCGCCGGCCCCCAGCCGCCGCGATGTCCTCGCCGGTCTCGGCCTGGCCGCCGCCACCCCGCTCGTCCTCGGCGCCACCCCCCGCCCCGCCCCGCACGACCTGCCCTCCGGCCCGGCCGTCCCGGGCGGCCGGACGGTCCTGCTCCGCGGGGCGTCCCTCGTGCTCACCATGGACCCCGCCCTCGGCAGCGGTCCCCTCGGCGCCGTGGAGAACGCCGACGTCCTGGTGCTCGACGGAGCCGTCGCCGCCATCGGCGCGGCGCTGCGTACGCCGCCCGGCGCCCGGGTGGTGGAGGCCTCAGGCAAGCTGGTCATGCCCGGCTTCGTCGACACCCACAACCACCTGTGGCAGGCCGCGATCCGGGGCGGCTGCACCGACCGGGACCTGTTCGGCTGGTTCCGGGGGTGTACCGACCCCCAGCGCGGCCGCCTGACGCCCGCGGACGTCCACAGCATCGTGCGGCTCGCCGCCCTCGACGCCGTCCAGTCGGGCGTGACGACGCTGGTGGACTGGGTGGACATCTTCTCGTACGACCTCGTCGAGAGCTATGTACGGGCCCTGGCCGGCACCGGACTGAGGTTCACGTACGCCATGTTCCCGCCGGCGCCCGACGCGGTGCTGGTCAGGAAGGTGAAGAGGGAACTCGTCGACCCGGCGCCCCTCGGTTCCTTCCAGGTCGCCACCCACGCGGCGCGGGCCGTCGAGTCCCACAACCGTGCCCACTGGGAGGCCGCCCAGGACCTCGGGGTCATGCTCAACTCCCATGTCCTGGAACGCCCCGAGCAGCGGGCCGACGACCCGATCGGGGTGCTCGCCGGCATCGGCGCGCTGGGTCCGCGGCTCCTGATCAACCACGCGGTCCACCTGACGGACGCGGAGATCGCCGCCGTCGCCGAGCACGACGTACGGGTGGCCCACTGCCCGCTCAGCAACATGCGGCTGGCCTCCGGCATCATGCGGCTGTCCGACCTCGGACAACGGGGCGTCAAGGTGGGGCTGGGCCTGGACGGCGGAACCAACGACACCTCGGACTTCCACGCGCTGATGAAGACGGCCATCGGCCTGCAGCGCGCCCGTACCACCCGGGCCGGGGTCTTCCCTCAGGTGCACGACGCCCTGCGGATGGCCACGCTGGGTGGCGCGGAGGTCCTCGGGCTCTCGGACCGGGTGGGGTCCCTGACCCCCGGCAAGCGGGCCGACCTCGTGGTCATCGACCCGGCGGCGCTGAACTTCGCACCGCGCTTCGACTGGGTCGGGCAGATCGTCTTCAACGGGCGGCCCGAGAACGTCGACGCCGTGTTCGTGGACGGGCGGGCGCTGAAACTCGGCGGCCGGCTGGTCGGCATCGACACGGAGCGCGTCGTACGGGAGGCCGAGGCGGCCGCCACCCGCCTGCGCGCCGCCGCGTAGGGCGGGCGCGGCGCCGGGGCGTCTTCGCGGCCACGGCGGCGTCCCGGCACCGCCCGACGGCCCCTCGGACGGGGGGAGATGGTGGGACGCCACTGGTCGCGCACCCGATGGAAGCGGTGGCTCCGCGACTCTCGACGCGCCGGTTCCCGAAATGACGGCGCGCGGGGAGGTGACTAGCATGGGCAGAAGAGGGCCGCCACCGGGTGAACAGACCTTTCACCTGCGGTGATGCACACGGCCTTGAGAACGTGCCATCCACCCCTTGGTCCGCGGTCCGAACAGCCGCGTTGACGGCGGATGCACCTCCACACGTCCCATCCGGTAGGGCCGGAGCTCCGCGCTGGAGCCGGAAGGAGGCCGAAACCGTTTCGCGCCGCGTGCGCGGCGCAGTTCGAGAAGGGTTTTGAACCATGCAGGCACTGAGAGTGAAGCGGCTCTTCGCGGCGTCCGCGATCGGAGTCCTGATGGCCGGCGGCGCCGCCCTCGGCGCGGCGGGCACGGCCTCCGCGGCGGCGCCCACCCACTCGGTCACCTATGTCGCCGGTGGCGGCGGATGGGACGACGACCACGGCCACGGCCACGGTTACGGCCACGGCGGGTACGACCACGATGACGACTGGGGCGGAGGGCACCACGGCGGCTGCTGACGGCTGACCATCCCGCAGGCTGTGCGGACCGCCGAGTTGACGGTCCGTGCAGTGCCGTGTCCACGGCCGCCGGCGCGTCGGCCGCGCCCCGTTCACTGGCCGTGCTCCCCCGGATTGCCGGGGCGGCAGGGCTCCGGCCGTGTCAGGGGCGGCGCAGGCGGGGGGCCAGGACCGCCATCGCCGTCATCAGAGCCGGCAGCACCAGCATCGCCCACCGCAGGCTCGTCGCCTCCGCGAGGGCGCCGATGACCGGAGGTCCCGCGAGGAAGCCGACGTAGCCCACCGCCGAGACGGCGGCGATGGAGGAGCCGGCGCGCTCCGGCCGCAGGCCGGCCGCGTGGGCGAAGACGAGGGGGATGACCGCGGCCATGCCGAGGCCCAGCAGGGTGTAGCCGATGAAACCGGCCGTCGTCGTCGCGCTGATGATCGGGATGAGGGCCCCGGCGCCCGCCACCACGGCGCAGACGAGCGTGAAACGGACCGTTCCGAGACGGGCGCGCAGCCGGTCGGCGGTGAGGCGGCCGATGACCATGCCCGCCGAGAAGACGGCGTACCCCAGGCCCGCCGCGCCCGGTGAGGCGCCGGTCTCCTCCTTCAGGTACACCGCCCCCCAGTCGTTGACCACCCCCTCCCCCATCAGCGCGCAGAACGCGACGAGGCCGGGGATCCACAGGCCCGGGCCGGGTAGGGCCAGCAGGGGGCCCGCCGGGGAAGGACCGTCGGCCGACCGTGGTTCGGGGGCCAGCGCGGTGGCCGCCGCCCCCGCCACCACCAGCAGGACGAGGGCCGTCACCGTGAAGTGCGCCCGGATGCCGATGCCGGCGGACGCCGCCAGGCCGCCCGCCGTGGCGCCGGTGATGCCGCCGAGGCTGAACATGGCGTGGAAGCCGCCGAGGACGGGGCGGCCGTAGGCGCGTTCGACGAGGACGCCCTGGGTGTTCATCGCGACGTCGACGGCCGTGTTGCCGCACGCGAACACGGCCAGCGCGGCGGTCAGTACCGCGAGGTCCGGGACGAGGGGCAGGCTCGCCAGGGCGCCCAGGTAGGCGGCCATGCCGACGCACAGGACCTTGCGGCTGCCGAACCTGGCCACCAGGCCGCCGACCAGCGGAAGCCCGACGAAGGCCCCGCCGCTCAGGCCGACGAGGGCCACGGCCAGTTCCCCGGCGGACAGGTCCAGCCGGCCCTGGACGGCCGGTACCCGGGCCGCCCAGGTGGCGAAGGCGGCTCCGGTGACGAAGAAGACCGCGCAGACGGCCAGCCGCATCGTCCGCGGGCGCCGGCCACCGTCACGGCCGGGGCCGCGTTCCCGGGCGGAGCGCACCGCACGTCCGCCCACGGTCTCGGACTCGTCGTGCATCTGCGTCCGTCCCCTTGTCCTTCGTGCCCGGGCCGTGCCGGGTTGTCCTTCGTGCCCGGGCGGTGCCGGGCCGGTCCCCGCGCCCCGGCGGGAGGACCGGCCGTCCGCCTGTCATCGCGCCGAGTCGGCCGTCCGCCGGGTCAGGGCGACCAACGCCTCCCGTTCCTCGACAAGGACCTTGTACAGGACTTCGGCGTAGCGGCGCATCGTCGTCACGTCGTTGGGCGGGCCGAAAGAGCTGAAGCTCTGCCCCAGCACCAGGCGGCGCAGGCAGACCTCCTCGCTCACGGGGTACTGCGCCGGGTCGTAGTGGTGCCCGGGGCGGGCGTGTCCGCAGCTCCAGGGGCAGCCGCGGCCGTATCCGCGCAGCTCCTGGAAGAGGGTCTGCCCGGGCACCGGCTGCGGCTGCCAGCGCATGATGTGCAGGCCTTCGGCGTTGACCGCCCGGGCGAGCGCGTCACGGAAGGCGGCGACGGGAAGGCCGTCGAGTCCGAGTTCCTCCGGCATGACGAGCAGCGGGTAGAAGAAGTAGACGTGCGTGCGGTCCTCGGGCACGACCGGCGTGCGGATGCCGGGGACGCCGGCGAGGGCCTGGGTGAGCGCGGCGCCGTTGGCCTGCCGGACGAGGGACATCTCGGACAGGCGGGTCAGCTGGGAGCGGGCGAACGCGGCGGCGAGGACGTCGATGCGGTAGTTCCAGCCCATGATGCGGGCGTTGTAGTCGCGGCTCTGTCCCGGGAGTTCCTCCCCGAACATCAGCACCCGCCGGGCCAGCCGGTGCTGTTCCTCGTCGCGGGTCGCGAACAGACCGCCCTCGCCGAGGGCGGAGAGGGTCTTGGACCCGTTGAGGCTGGCACCGCTCAGTGCGCCGAGGGACCCGACCGGGCGGCCCCGGTAGCTCGCGCCGTGGGCCTGGGAGGCGTCCTCGATGAGGACGAGGCCGTGCCGGTCCGCGATCGTCCGCAGGGCGTCGTAGTCGGCGGGCAGGCCGTTGAGGTCCACGGCGACGATGGCGCGGGTTCGGTCGGTGATCCGTTCCTCGATCCGGGCCGGGTCGATGTTGAACGTCGCGACGTCGGTGTCCACGAACACCGGGATCGCGTTGGCCTGGAGTACGCAGGAGGCCGAGGCCAGGAAGGTGTCGGCCGGTACCAGTACCTCGTCGCCCGGTTCCACGCCGGCGGCGGCGATCGCCATGTGCAGGGCCGCCGTACCGGAGTTGGCGGCGAGGACGTGGGGCATGCCGGTGAACTCCGCCCAGGCTCCCTCCAGATCGCTCACCGTGCGCATGGGCCAGTGCCAGGGCGTCGCCTGGTCCAGCGCGTCGAGGACGGCCTTGCGGTCGGCGTCGGTGATGTACGGCCAGGGAGCGGCCTCGTCCCCGGAGAGCAGCGGGGTACCCCCGTCGACGGCTAGCACGTCCTGGCCTCCTCACCGGCCCCGACGGCGGCGGTCAGCGTCATCCTCCGGCGGGCCGGGGGCTCCCGTCGGAACACCGCCCGGGCGGAGGGGATCTCGGGGAAGGGGCCGAGCAGGTCGGCCAGCCCGGTCAGCCCCTCGGCCAGGGTGACGCGCGGGGCGAAGCCCAGCCCTCGCAGACGGGTGACGTCGGCGAGGAGGGTGAAGCTGTCCGCGAGGCTGGAGGTGTCGGCGTCCAGCAGCGCCGGGCGGCCGGTGGCCGTCCCCACCGCCTCGGCCAGCTCGCGCATCGAGACGGCGGTGCCGGTGCCCAGGTTGTAGGTCTCGCCGTCGGTGCCGCGGCCGGCCAGGGTCATCATGGCCCGGCACAGGTCCTCGACGTGGATGAAGTCGCGGCGCTTGCGGTCGATGTCGCCGACCACCGGGATGGGCTGTTCGTTGAGGTGCCAGCGCAGGAACTGCGAGACCTCGCCGCCGGCCCGGCGCGGATCCTCGCCGGGGCCGTAGACGACGAAGGACCGGCCGATGACGACGGGCAGTCCGGCCGTCGCGTGCAGGCTGCGCAGCGTCAGTTCGCCGGAGAGCTTCGAGGCGCCGTACGGCAGGAAGGGCTGGGTGGGGTGGTCCTCACGGATCGGGCTGTGGCGCGGGGTGCCGTAGACGATGGCGGAGGAGAGGTAGACGAGGCGGCGCACGCCCAGTTCCAGGCAGGCGTTGCCGACGTTGCAGGTCCCGAGGGCGTTCAGATGGAAGTCGTGGCGGGGATGGGCCACCGACTCGGTGCCGCTGGCGTTGCCGGCCAGGTGGAAGACGGCGTCGGCGTTCTGCAGCGCCAATAAGGTCTCCCCGTAATCGCGCAGGTCGGCGCGGACGTAGGAGACGCCGGGCAGGGCCGCGAGCTCGGGGGGGAGGGGGGCGTGGTCGACGACGGTGACCTTCTGGGAGAGAAGGCTGAGGGCCGTGACGAGGTGCCGGCCGACGAAACCGGCTCCACCGGTGACGGCTACGTTCTCGTAAGGGGTTTCGGGCAGGTCGGGGCCGTGGTGCACGATCACTCCATTCCAGATTCAGGGCGAGGGGGGAGGCAGGCGCGGGCGGACACTGACCGGTGGTCACCCGGGGCGCACACGCCTGCCGCCGCGCCCCTGGCGGTGCGCTCGAAACGGGGGTGCTGTTCAACCCTGGTCCGGACTCGCAATGCCGCTCACGCACCTGATCGGTTACGGCTCAACCAGTTCACCACGCCTCCTCCCCGTCGGCGCAAGGGGTCCCGGGGAGAGTGGCCGAGACTGCCTCCCGGCCGGTCGCGCGGCGTTCGGGGGAACGGAGCTGCTGCTCCGCCCCGGAGATCGAGCGGGGGCGGAGCCGTCCGCCCGAACCGGAAGGGCGACGGGCGGCCGCGCGCGGCAGGGCCGGGATGGCCGGTTCGGCGGGCTTGACCTTTGGTCCACGACAGGATCTTTCCGCCCGAACACCACGGGGGCGGACGAGCCGGACGCCACGAGGGGCCCGGCCGGGCTCCGCAGGGGCCCGTACCGGTTCCCGGTGCGCCGGGTGAACTCCCGGAGGACCGCGTTTACCGAACACGGATCCGGCTACACGCGCTGTATGACCGCATCAGAGAAGTCCGACAACACCAAGTCGACGAGCAACGGTTCCCGTTCGTCCTCCAACGGCACCACCACACGGCGCCGGGCCACCAGCGCCGCCCGGGCAGGGAGCCGTTCCGGGGCGGAAGCGAAGGAATCCGTGGCAGGCACCCTGACGGCCCTGCCCGCCCCCCTGGCGGAGAGGACCCAGGCGGCCGCGCAGGCGGTACGGGGCACCCTCGGCAGCGCCGGACGGGCATGGACGGCGATCAGGAACCGCAAGGGCCTCGCCGCCGCGGCGGCGGGAGGCACGGCGGCCGTGATCACCAGCACGTACGCGATGGGGCGCCGGGCCGGACTGCGCCGGCGCGGGCCGCTCTCCCGGCTCACCGGTGGCCGCATCTGAATGCGGCCACCGGCCGGAGGCGCGCACGCCTCCGGCGCGGGCGTCCCGGTCGTTCGGGGCGTCCACCGCCCGCTGGGTGGTGGACGCCCCGAACGCGCGGATGCCGTGCGGGCAGGAGCGCGGATGCGATGACGAGGCCATAGGTGCTGACGTTCGCACCGCCGGACACTCCGGCAGGCGCCGCGCCCGCCGCCATGGGGCAGGATCGGCGCCCCCCTGCACCCGCCCCTTCGACAACGTGCCGGCCATGAGCCCCGGCTCGCTGTCGGCCCCGGCCGTCACGGCCCTGGACACCGGCGCCCGGCTCGGCGGCTCCGCGCACGGCGCGGGCGAGGGCGGTCCTTCCGAGTACCACCTGCGCCCGGGCGGCGACCCGGTCCGGGCGACCGGCACGGGCCGCCCGCTCACGCACCGCGTCGGCCCCACACCGTCCGCTCCGCCGCGCGGCTCCACGAGCGGCTCGCCCGCGGCGGCTCCTCGACGACGCGCCCCGCCCCCTGGTCGCGGGAGTGCGCCGCAGCGGGCCCCGAGCGGCTGCCCCCGGACCGTACGCCCCCGCCACGGCCGGCGCCCCCGCCCGAGCCCCGCCCCCACGACACCGGCTTCCACGACCGACAGGACTGCCCCGTGACACGTACCGTTGCCCGCGTCATCGTCGACGCCCTCAAGGAACTCGACGTCCACCACGTCTTCGGCGTCGTCGGAGACGCCCTCAACCCCCTGACCGACGCCATCCGCACCACCGAGGGCGTGGACTGGGTGGGCTGTCGCCACGAAGAGGCGGCGGCCTTCGCGGCCGGCGCGCAGGCCCAGCTGTCGGGCCGGCTCGGCGTGTGCATGGGCACCGTCGGCCCGGGCTCCGTCCACCTGCTCAACGGGCTTTACGACGCCGCCAAGAGCCACGCCCCCGTCCTGGCCGTCTGCGGTCAGGTCCCCCTCGCGGACATGGGCACCGACTACTTCCAGGAAGTCGACAACGATCACCTGTTCCGGGACGTCGCCGTCTACCGGGCGACCGTGACCTCGCCCGGACAGATGCCCCGGATGCTGGAATCCGCGGTCCGCGCGGCGATCAGCCAGGGCGGAGTGGCGGTGCTGACCGTCCCCGGCGACCTCGGCGACCAGGAGGTCGAGGACGACAGGCCCGTGCGCTTCGCCCTGGACCGCCCGGTGACCCGGCCCGACGACCCCGCGCTCGCCGAAGCCGCGCAGCTCGTCAACGCCGGCTCCAGGACCACCCTGCTGGTCGGCCGTGGGGCGAGGGTGGCCCGCGAGGAGGTGCTGCGCCTGGCCGAACTGCTCAACGCCCCCATGGTGCTCACCCTGAAGGCCAAGGAGGGCTTCGAGCACGACAACCCGTACCAGGTGGGCCAGACCGGGCTGATCGGCAACCCAGCCGCCTCCCACGCCCTCGACCAGTGCGACACCCTGGTCATGCTCGGCACCGACTTCCCCTACCGCGACTGGTACCCCGACGGCTGCAAGGTCGTCCAGATCGACACCCGCGGCGAACACCTCGGCCGGCGGGTGCCGGTGGACGCCGGGCTGGCGGGCGACGTCGGCGCCACCCTGCGCGCCCTGCTCCCCCAGCTGAAGGCGTCGTCCGACCGCTCCCACCTCGACGGCTCGCGCTCCCGCTTCGAGTCCTGGAGCGAGGACCAGCACAAGCTCGCCGACCCCCGCCACGACCGCCGCTGGCGGGGCAGGCTGCGCGCCCTGGTGGACAACCGGGACCACGACGTCCGTCCCGAGGCGCTGGCCGCGGCCGTGGACCGGTACGCCGACGACGACGCGGTCTTCACCTCCGACACGGGCATGGCCACCGTCTGGCTCTCCCGGTTCGTCACCATGCGCGGGACGCGGCGGCTGCTCGGCTCGTACGACCTCGGCTCGATGGCGAACGCGATGCCGCAGGCGCTGGGCGCCCAGCTGTGGGCGCCGGAACGTCAGGTGGTCGCGTTCTGCGGGGACGGCGGCCTGAGCATGCTGCTCGGCGACCTGATGACGATCAAGACGTACCGGCTTCCGGTCAAGCTCGTCCTCTTCGACAACCGGCGCCTGGGCATGGTCAAACTCGAGCAGGAGCAGGCGGGGCTGCCCGAGTTCGGCACCGAGCTCGACAATCCAGACTTCGCGGCCGTCGCCACCGCCCTCGGCCTGACCGGCATCCGGGTCACGGACCCGTCGGAACTGGACGACGCCGTGCGCCGGGCGTTCGACACGCCCGGACCGGTCCTCCTCGACGTGCTGACCAACCCCCGGGAGATCGCCGTACCGGGCAAGCCCACCGTGAGCCAGGGCTGGGGCTTCGCCATCGCCAAGGTCAAGGAGACCCTCACCAGCGACGGGGCCTGACGGCCCTCCCCACGCCGCCGGCGGGCGGTCACGGACGTTCCGGGGCCCCCGCCGGCGGCTCGGGGTGCTCGGAGCGGATCTCCGGCTCCAGCCCCTCCGCGGGAGTGGTGCGGCGCCGCCCGACGTCCGCCCGCCAGGCCTCGAAGGCCACGGCCGTCGCCGTGACCACCGCCAGCCCGAGCAGCCAGCCCCCCACCACGTCACTCACCCAGTGCACCCCGAGCGCCACCCGCGTGGCGCCCACTCCCCCGACGGAGACCGCCGCGAGCGCCCACGCCAGCGGACGCCGGCGCCGGGGGACCAGCGGCAGCAGGACCAGCAGCAGGACCGCGCAGGAGGTGGTGGCCGTCATGGCGTGCCCGGAGGGGAAGGAGAACCCGTGCGCGTGGGAGACCGGTTCGGGCAGGTGGGGCCGGGCCCGCGCGACCACGATCTTCACCAGCAGGCCGAGCAGGCCTCCGGCCGTCGCGGTGACGGCCGCCCACAGCGCCAGCCGTACCGCGCCGCGTACGAGGAGCCACACCACCAGCGCCGCCACGAGCAGCCGCATGGTCACCGGATCCCACACCACGTCGCTCAAGACGCGCAGCACCCGCACCCAGGCGGGATGCCGGAGCGCCGCCGCGTGCAGCCACTGGGCCGCTCCCTGGTCCAGCCGCCACAGCGGCGCCCATCGCGACTCGACGAGGACCAGCGCGAGCGCGAAGGGAACGGACACGAGGGCGGTCGCGGCCACCGTCGCCACCAGCCGCGCCCCGAACCGGGCGTCGGGGCCCCAGCGGCCGGTGACGAGCCGGGCGAGCGCGCGGCGCGGGGCTGAGGGTCGTGCCATGGTCGTGGTGCTTCCTTTCGGGAGTGTTCCGCCGCGTCCCGGGGGCCGCCCCTTCCGGACTGTCCGGGCGCGGCCCGTTCAGACGCCGGGATCGTCCGTGACCGGTTCCGTCACCCCCGCCCGTACGGCCTCCAGCTGGGCGGCGAAGGCCAGCCCGAGGAAGAGGGCCATCGAGGTCAGGTAGGACCACAGCAGCAGGGACACGAACGCGCTGAGGGGCCCGTACACGGTGGTGAAGGAGCCGCCGGCGCCGACGTACAGGCTCAGCCCCCACGTCGCCAGCAGCCACAGCGCCAGGTACACCGTCGCGCCGAAGGCCAGCCAGGTGTAGCCGGGCTGGGTGCGGCGGGGAGAGAGGCGGAAGACGGCGCTGGTGGCGAGGACGGCGAGCAGTACGCCCACGGGCCAGCGCAGCAGGTCCCACGCGCGGACGGCGCCCGGGCCGAGGTGGTACACCGCGGCCACGGCGCGGCTCAGGTGGGCGCCGAGGACGGTCACCGCGAAGCTGAGCCCGAGGGGCAGGCCGGCCAGCACGGACATGACGAGCCCGCGGGCGTACTTGGAGAGGAACGGCCGGTCCCGTTCCGTTCCGTAGATGCGGTTGGCGCCCCGCTCCACCTGGCACAGGGCGGTGGTCACGTTCACGACGGAGAAGGCCAGACCGAGCCAGAGCGCGATCTGGCTCCCGTCCCCGGACCGGTGGCGGCTCTGGGCCAGGGCGTCGTCCACCACTTCCTGGCTGGGCCCGCTCGCCAGCCGGCGGATGGTCAGTTCCGCGATGCGGCCGATGTCCTCGGTGTGCAGCGCACCCGACAGCCCGATGACGGCGATGGCCAGCGGGACGAGAGCCAGTACCGTCTGCAGGGCCAGGGCCCTGGAGTGGCTGAAGCCGTCGGCGTACCGGAAGCGGACGAAGGAGTCCCGTACGAGGCTCCAGCCCCCGTAGCGCCGCAGGGCGGCCAGCGCCTCCTCGGCGGACAGTTCCTCGCCCTCCATCTCCAGCCCGGCGGTGGCCGCCGCCACTTCCTCGCGCTGCGGTACCCGCGTCGCGGTTCCCACGGCCGTCACCGCCCGCCCGAGTCGTGTGCGCGGGCGGCCGGTTCGGCCGCCGCCGTACGCGTCCGCCCGTCCGGCGCGCGCGGCGGGAGCCAGATGCGCAGCGCGCCCGGTTCCACCTCCGCGCTCAGCCGGGTGCCGGCTCCGATGACGTCACCGTCGAGCTCACGCGGCTGGGGGCGGGCGAAGCGGATGTCGACGCGTACGGCGCTGAAGTACTCCAGCGCGCCGCCGGCCACCCTGCCGTACGCGCCGCCGGGGGCGGCCGCCGCCCGGCCGGGCAGCATGCGCGCCCCGAGGTATCCCGCCGCCGCGAGCCAGCCGCGGACGCCGCGCGGATCGAGCAGTGCCACCTCCAGCCGGCCGCTGTCGGGCCGCGCCGCGGGCAGCAGCGGCAGTCCGCCCTGGAGGCTGCCGACGTTGCCGATGACGACCATGCGGGCACGGCGCTCCCGCACGGGACCCCCGTCCAGCCGGATCGACAGGCGCATCCGGGGATCCCGGAGGTGCCCGACGGCGGACAGCACGTACGCGGCCCAGCCCACGCGTTGCTTCGCCCGCTCCGAGGCGTCTGCGACCATGGCGGCGTCGAACCCGGCTCCCGCCATGACGGTGAAGCGGGCGCTCCCCGGCCCGTCGCCCCCCACCCGGCCCACGTCGATCCGCGCCGTCTCCCCGGACAGGGCCGCCTCCAGCGCCGCGGCCGGGTCGGAGGGCAGCCCCAGGTTGCGGGCCAGCAGGTTCCCGGTACCGCAGGGGACCACCGCGAGCGGGATCCCTGTACCGGCCAGGACGTCGGCGCAGGCGCGTACGGTGCCGTCCCCGCCGCAGACCACGACGAGGGCGGTGTCCTCCTCGGCGATCCGCGCGGCGAGACCTCCCGCGGCGTGCTCGGCGGAAGTCTCCGTCCACGCCTGGTCCCGGTAGCCATGGCGGCGCAGGACTCCCCGCACGCGCTCGGCCAGTTCCGCCCCGCAGCCGTGCGGGTGGCGCACCACCACGGCCCGGCGCCCCGCCGTGCCGCCGGCGGCGGGGCGGGCGGCCGGGAGCCGGCCGGCCGGGACCGCGCCGCGGGCGGCGCGGGCGAACGGCCGCGGCCGGGCGGGCAGCAGGAGCGCGTACGCCACGACGAGCAGGGTGCAGGCGCCGTTGAGCAGGCCGCCCACCCCGTCGGACAGGTGGTGCATGCCCCGGTAGACCCGGGAGAACGCCACGAGCACCGGGACCAGGAGCAGGGCGGTGATCAGGGCGCGCCGTACCCAGGGCCTGTCGCCGCGCGGCCGGAGCGCGGCGAGGACGGCGAGCCCGCCGAACAGCGCCACGGACGCTCCGACGTGCCCGGAGGGGAAGCTGGAGGTGGGCGGCGCGGCGTCCAGCCGGGGGACGTCCGGACGCGGTCGCTCGACGGCGAGGGTCACCAGCAGGAAGACCGCCGACTGCGCGGCCACGGCCACGGCCAGGAACACCGCCTCCCGCAGCCGCCGTCCCCCCGAGAGCCCGGTGATCGCGGCGACGGCCAGGACGGTGAGGGCGATGACGGTCTGGGTGGCGGCCAGCAGGGACAGCCAGTCCGAGAACGCGGTGAGGGGGCCACTGCGGTGCGCGGCCAGGCTCCGGTTGATGCCGTCCTCCACGGCCAGCGGCCACCGGTCCGCCAGCGGGCCGGTGACCATCAGCCCCACGGCGACCATCAGGGCCGCCTGTACCGGCAGCAGCCAGAGGAAGGCGAGGCGGCCGCCTGGGCCGGGGACCGCACTGCGTTCAGGTCTCATTGACGGCGTGTAACCCGCCGCGGGCCTCTCATGCGTGCCCGGCCGGCCCGATCGGCCCGGTCCTTTCGTCACGGTCCAGGAGGCCGCGCAGGGTCACGGCGGCGCGTACGGCGGCGTCGCCGCAGCAGTTGTTGAAGAGGACGTGCAGCTCGTCGACCCGGTCCGCCAGGAAGCGCAGGCGCGGTATCCAGGCGGCCAGTTCCTCCTCGGTGTAGGCGTGCCGGAAGCGGTCCTCCTTGCTGCCGGTCCCCCAGGCGGGGCTGCGGCCGTGGAAGCGGACCACTCCGAGCCCCGAGGAGGTGACCGGCGTGACGGGGGGCATCGAGGTGGGCAGCCCCTGGGCCGTGTCCACGGCCACCGCGGTGGCGTCCAGGTCCCTGAGCAGGGCGGCGGTGCGCTCCCGCCGGTCCTCGCGCCACCAGTCGGGATGGCGGAACTCCACGGCGACCGGCCACTCGTGCGCCCGCTTCCTGGTGCGGTGGAGCACGGTCTCGGCCCGGGCGCCGGGGACGAATCCCGGCGGGAACTGGAACAGTACGGCGCCGAGCCGGCCGGCTTCCGCGAGGGGCCGCAGGGCCGCGCCGAAACGGTGCCAGACCTCGTCGAGGAGCTCCGGGTCCCCTGCGTCGTAGCCGCGGAGGTCGGCGGGCAGGGCGGACTTGCGGGTCGGGTGGCCGGTGAGGAGGGAGAACGCCTTGACGTCGAACCGGAAGTGCGGCGGCGTGCGTTCGGTCCACAGGACGCTGTTGCGCACGCTGGGGAGGGCGTAGTAGCCGGCGTCGACCTCCACGACGGAGAACCGTTCGGCGTAGTACCTCAACCGTCCCTCGGGGTCACGGCGCCCGGGCGGGTACCATCCGCTGCCCACCAGGGCTTTGTCCGTCCATGAACACGTTCCGATCCGCATCTCGCCCATACCGGCCGTCCCTTCGTCAGGGCCCGCCTACCCGGAAGACCCCGCGGGGATCGGTCGTGCCGTCAGTTCACGAGGACGCGCGGGGCAGTAGACCCAGGGCGAGGACGGGCACGGCGGCGAGGGCCAGCCAGGGGACGGCGGGGGGAAGGCCCAGGTCGAGGAGCGAGCCCGCGGCCGAACTGCCCGCGAGGACGATCAGGCCGGAGACGGAGGACAACGCGCCGGTGTAGAGCCCGAGCCGTCCGTCCTCGGCCAGGTCGGGCACCCAGGCGCGGGCGGCCGGGACGATCAGCATCTGGCCCAGGGTGAGGAGGACGACGTACCCGGCGGCGGGCAGCAGCCCGGCGGGTCCTGTCCACTCCGCCGGACGTGCGGCGGCCACGACGGTGAAACCGGCCGCGATCAGCAGCAGCCCGGCGGCCATGGAGCGACGCAGACCGAAGCGGCCGTCCGCCCAGCGGGTCACCGGGAGCTGGGCGCACACCACCAGCAGGGAGGACAGGGCGAACAGCCAGGACAGGGCCGCCTGGGAGCCGGTCACACGTTCCACCTCGTCCGGCAGTGCGAGGTAGAGCTGGTTGTAGCCGAGCAGGTAGGCGCCGTACGCGCAGCACAGGCCGAGGAACCGGCGGTTGCGCAGCAGCGCGCGGGTCCCTCCCCGCCCCCGGGTGCGGACGCGGCCGGGGATGTGCTGCGGCATCAGCCGCGCGTGACCGGCGAGGACGAGGACGAAGACCCCGGCCCCGGCGAGGCACACGGTGCGGAAGTCCACGGTCAGCAGGAGGCCCCCGAGCAGGGGCCCGACGAAGGCCCCCGCCTGACCGGCCGCGCTGAACAGGGCCAGCGTCCGGGTGCGCGGACCGTGGCCCTCCTGCTCGCGGAGCGCCGCCTGCCGGGCCGCCTCGGACTCGACGGCCGGGGAGAACAGGGCGGCGGCGAAGCCGATCAGCAGGACCGCGCCGATCACGGCCGAGGTCGCCTCCGCGTACCCGAGCCAGGCGAATCCGGCGATCCGCAGCACGCAGCCGGTCATGACGGCCGGGCGTACGCCGTAGCGGTCCACCAGCCATCCACCGACCACGAACAGGCCCTGCTGGCTGAAGGTCCGCAGGCCGAGGACGAAGCCGACCGTCCAGCCGGCCATGCCGATCGCGGTGCCCAGGTGTGCGGCCAGGAACGGCAGCACGGCGAAGAAGCCGATGTTGAAGGCCAGCTGGGTCAGGATCAGCAGGCGCAGCAACGGCGACAGGTGCTTCCACGTCCGCTCGCGCGGGGGTTTCGGGGCCCGGGGGGCACGGCGGGGCAGGACGTGGGAGAGGAGGCCGGTCATCGGGTTCCCTTCAGTCCGCGGACCGTGTGAGGACGAAGGCGCGCGGTGGCTCCGGCGTGCCCGACGCCGGTCCGGCGGGGGCGACCGCGGGCGCCGCGGGGTGGACCGCCGCCCGCCGCCTCGGCCGGGGCACGCGTACTCCCCCGGCTTTCGGCCGGGATGTCCCGCGCCCCGCCGCGCTGGCCGCCGTGACCGCGAGCGCGCCCAGGAGGGCGAGGACGGCGGCCGGGGCGAGGACGGCCCAGGGGGCGCGTTCGACGTACGGCTGGTTCTCGGCGAGCAGCAGGCCCCACTCGGGCGACGGCGGCTGGGAGCCCAGGCCGAGGAAGCCGAGGGCGGCCAGCGACAGGGCGATGCCGGGGAGCCGGAGCAGGGCGTGGCGGACGACGGGCGGCAGGACGGCCGGGAGCAGGACGCGGGTGAGGACGTACCGGGGGCCGGCGCCGAGGGCCCGGGTGGCGGTCAGGTGGGTGGCGGCGCGCTCCTGTCGGAGGAGGGCCGAGGTGTGGGTGGCCAGCGGGGACCATGCGACGGCGGCCGCGGCGAGCGCGGGGGTCCACGGGCCGCTGCCGGCGATACCGGTGACGAGGAGGCCTGCCAGGACGGGCGGCACGGCGTTGATGGTCTCGACCACGGGCCCGGACAGCCGTGGGAGAAGCCCCAGCAGCACACCGGTCAGGAGGGCGGCGGCGCTCACGGCGAGGGCGGTGCCGAGGGTCGTCAGGGCGCCGTGCGAGATGCGGGCCAGGACGTCCCGGCCGAGCGCGTCGGTTCCGAAGGGGTGGGCCGTGGAGGGGGCTTGGAGACGTGCGCCGGTGTGCAGGGCGAGCGGGTCACGGGGCAGGCCGGCGCCGATGAGGACGGCGAGCAGCGTCCCGTACAGCAGGGGCGGTGTCCGCGGTGCGGGCGGGGCGGGCCGGTGCGGGGAGAGCAGGGCGCCGGCACGCAGCACGGGTCCGGTCAGCAGCCGGGCGGAGAGCCGGGCCAGGGCGCCGGCGGCGGCCGCGAGCAGCACCAGGGCGAGCGTGCCGGCCTGCAGGACGGGCAGGTCCTGGGCGAGGGCGGCGCGCAGGGTGAGCCGGCCCAGGCCGGGGATGTCGAAGACCTGCTCGACGGCGACCGAACCGCCGGTGAGGCCGACGACGAACAGTCCCAGGTTGGGCAGGAGTCCCGGCACGCAGCTCCGCAGCACCTGCCGCGCCACGGAGTGCGGCGGGACGCCCCGTGCGGCGGCGGCCGGCGCCCACGGCGCGTTGAACGCGCCGGGCAGCAGATCGTCCAGCATCCGCCCGAGGACCGCGCCGGCGGGCAGCCCGAGGGCGAGCGAGGGCAGCACCATCCACTGCGGGCCGTACCAGCCCAGGGCGGGCAGCCAGCCCAGCCGCACACCGATCAGCGAGGCGAGTACGGCGGCGACGAGGAACTCCGGCAGCGCGGCCAGTACCGCCGTCGCGGTGCCGCTGGGGGTCCGCTCTCCGAGTGCGCGCCGCGAACCGAGCCACACGGTGCGGGCGCACACCGCGGCGGCCGTTCCCACGGCGACCGCGAGGGAGCCTGCCATCAGCAGGAGCGAGACGCCGAGGGCCTCCGCCACGGACGGCAGGACCTCGGTCCCGGAGATCCAGGACCGGCCCGCGTCCCCGTGCGGCAGCCGGCCGAGCCAGCGCGCGAGCAGGGCCGTCGGGCCGTCGCCCAGGCCCAGTTCGTCGCGTACGGCGGCCAGTGCCGCGGGCGTGGGGTCGTGCTCCGCCGAGCGGGCCTTGAGCACGGTCAGCGCGGGGTCGGTGCGGGAGAGCCACGGCAGCAGACCGATCCCGCACACCATGGCCGCGGCGAGCAGGGCCCGCCACAGCAGGGTGTGCCCGCCGCCGCGGACGAGGGCGCGCAGCGCGGCGGTCAGGGCCGCCGGGCCGCCCCGGGCGTGGTCGGGGATGCCGTTCAGCGCCGGGTCCCCGTTCCGATGAACTGCCGCTCGAACGGGTCGAGCAGTGTGCCCCGCACGGAGGCGCCGATGCCGGTGGAGACCTTCTGGTGCACGAGGGGAACCACCGCGTCGGTGCCGAGGACCGCTGCTTCCGCCTTCATGGCGGCGTTCCGCCGCTCGGTGGTGTCGGCCACGGCCCGGGCGTCCGCCACGGCCCGGTCGATGCCCGGGTCGCACAGCAGCGACAGGTTGAAGGTCCCCGCGCAGGTGAAGTCGCTGGCGAGGACGCTGACGGGGTCGCCGGTGTCGAGCACCATGTTGCGGGAGGCGACGGCGGCGTCGAACTTCCCCGCGAGGAGGTCGCTTTCGAGCCGTGCGTACTCGCGAACCTCCAGCTTCACCTTGAACCCGGCCTTCTCGAGCTGCTGCTGGAGCACCTGGGCGGCCTCTGCGAGCTCGGGGCGGCCGGTGTAGGTGGCGATGGTGATGCTCTTCCCGCCGGGCACGCCGGCCCCGGCCCGCCCGGTGGGCTCGGTCCGCTGGGCCGCGGCCCAGTTCAGGGCGGGGCCGTAGATGCCGTGCGCGGCCTCGGCGTTGCCCTCGTAGACGTCCTTGGCGATGACGGAGGTGTCGACCGCCTCGCGCGCGGCGGCGCGCAGCCCCGCGTCGGCGAAGACGCCGGACTTGGTGTTGAGGTAGAGGCTGGTGTTGCGGGCGGTGTCGGTTTCGTGGACGGTGCCCTGGTCCAGGGATGCGATCTGGGCCATGGGGAGGGCTTCGGCGATGTCGGCCCGGCCGGTCCGCAGGGCGTTGGCGCGGGCCGTGCCGTCGGCGACGAAGGTGGCGTCGATGCCCGGGGCCTGGGCGCGGCCGCCCCAGTAGTCGTCGAAGCGGTCCAGGGTGGCCGCCGTGTCGCCGGCGATCCTGGTGAGCGCGAAGGGGCCGGTGGCTGTGCCGACCGGGTTCACGGTGCCCTTCTCCCCGTACGCCTTCGGGGAGAAGACCGCCAGGCTCGGGTTGGACATGCGCAGGGGCAGTACCGGGTCGGCCGCGTCGGTGCCGATCCGCACCTGGCGCTCGCCGGCCGCCTCCGCGGTCAGCTTGACGCCGGAGAGGGCGTTGGGGACGGGCTCGGCTGCGGCGGCGTGGGTGAGGGCGGAGGCGACGGCCCGCGCGGTGAGCTCGGTGCCGTCCTGGAACTTCGCGCCGCGCAGGGTGAACAGCCAGCTGCGTCCGCCCTGCTCGCTGGTCCACGACTCGGCGAGCGCGGGGACCGTGTTGCCGTTGGCGTCCAGTTTGGTCAGGCCCTCGGAGACACCGAGCTTGGACAGGTGGAAGGCGTCCTGGCTGTACGGGGAGAAGTTCCGGGTGGGCGGGAAGGCGAGCGCCACCCGCAGTCGGCTGCCGTCCGCGGAGCCCGGGGAGCCGGCGGCCGGGTCGCCGCCGGAGGCGAAACAGCCGGTGAGGAGCGGGGTGAGGAGGAGAGCGGCCATCAGCCGACGACGGGGGGTTCTCATGGTGCGCGCTCGCGCCTTCCGGTGGTGCCGATCAAGGGAACGCACCGAAGACTACATGATAATCATTTCCATTTAACGCGATCGGGTGATCCGCATGTCGATAAGGTGACACCGGAGGATGCGCCCGAGCGCGTCCGGTCTGCCGCAGGACACCACTACGAACCAGGGGGTTCGCCGTGCCCGCTCCACGTCTGAGCAGTACACCGCTGCCGGGTATCGGGGTCAGGTACGACCTCACGACCCGCGAGCACCGCCGCCTGTCGGTGGTCGCCCACCGCGACGGCACCCGGACGGTGAACGCCTACCGCAGGGACGATCCGGACGAGTGCGCGCTGTCGGTGAAACTGACCGCCGGTGAGGCCGAGGCGCTGATCGACGCGTTGATGCCCTCCCACCACAGCCCGAACCTGCTGTCCACGACCGATCTGGGGCTGGTGGCGGAACGGATCGAGCTGTCCTCGACCTCTCACTGGAACGGCCGCGTGCTGGGCGAGACCAGGATGCGGACCGCGACCGGAGCGTCGGTCGTGGCCGTCCTGCGCCGTTCGGGAGCGGTTCCCTCGCCGGCGCCGGACTTCCGTCTGGCGGGCGGCGACACGCTCATCGTGATCGGCACCCGCGAGGGCGTCGAGGCCGCCGCCTCGATCCTCGGCCGGGAGTGAGCGCCGTGCACTCCTCCGCGGTCTTCCTGATCGAGTTCGGCGCGATCATCCTGGGACTGGGTCTGCTGGGCCGTTTCGCCGGCCGGTTCCGGTTCTCCCCGATACCCCTTTACCTGATCGCCGGCCTCGCCTTCGGCGAGGGCGGGCTGCTGCCGCTCGGAGCGAGCGAGGAGTTCGTCGCGATCGGCGCCGAGATCGGCGTCATCCTGCTCCTGCTGATGCTCGGCCTGGAGTACACGGCCAGCGACCTGGTCTCGAACCTCAAGACCCAGTACACGGCGGGCCTGGTCGACGCCGCCCTGAACGCCTTGCCCGGCGCGGCAATGGCCCTGCTGTTGGGCTGGGGTCCGGTCGCGGCCGTGGTCCTGGCCGGAGTCACCTGGATCTCCTCCTCCGGTGTCATCGCCAAGGTGATGGGCGACCTCGGGCGCCTCGGCAACCGCGAGACCCCGGTGATCCTCAGCATCCTGGTCCTCGAAGACCTCGCCATGGCGGTCTACCTCCCGATCATCACCGCCTTGCTGGCCGGGGTGAGCCTCGCCGCCGGAAGCGTCACCCTCGCGATCGCCCTGGGCGTGGCGGGCCTGGTGCTGTTCCTCGCGGTCCGCTTCGGCCGGGTCATCTCCCGCTTCGTCTCCAGCGACGACCCCGAGAAGCTGCTGCTCGTCGTCCTCGGGCTGACCCTCCTGGTCGCCGGGATCGCCCAGCAGCTCCAGGTGTCGGCGGCCGTCGGAGCCTTCCTGGTCGGGATCGCCCTGTCGGGCGAGGTCGCCGAGGGTGCGCACAACCTGCTCAGCCCGCTGCGGGACCTGTTCGCGGCCGTGTTCTTCGTCTTCTTCGGCCTGCACACCGACCCCGCCAGCATCCCGCCCGTGCTGCTGCCCGCCCTGGCGCTAGCGGTCGTCACGGCCGGCACGAAGATCGCCACCGGATACTGGGCCGCGCGTCGCGCCGGGATCTCGGCGAAGGGCCGCTGGCGGGCGGGCGGCACGCTCGTGGCGCGCGGCGAGTTCTCCATCGTCATCGCGGGGCTCGCGGTCACCGCGGGCATCGAGCCGGCCCTGGGACCCCTCGCCACCGCCTACGTCCTGGTGCTGGTCATCGTCGGACCGCTGACCGCCCGCTACACCGAGCCCGTCGCGACCTGGCTCACCGGGCGCGGCACGCGCGCCCGCGCGGCCCGGCCCGAGGCCGCGGAGGTCCTCCCGGAGGCGCTGGAAGCGGTCGACGACAGCACGGCCGGCCGCCGCGGCGTATGAGCCGGCCGGCCGTACGGGTCTGCCGTCTCGGCGGCCACCACCGCGCCGGGCACGGCGGGCTCGCCGAGTCCGCCGGGGTGACCGCGCCCCCGGTCCCGTGTCACCGGTCGGGACCGGGGGCGGCTGAGGGGCACGCTCAGAGGAGGGACACCCGGTACTTGGCGAGGGCCTCGGGCACCGGCTGGTAGAACGTCGTACCGCCGACAGTGCAGTTGCCGCTGCCGCCGGAGGTGATGCCGAGCGCCTTCGTGCCGTCGTACAGCGCCCCGCCCGAGTCGCCGGGCTCCGCGCACACGTTGGTCTGGATCATGCCGCGGACCGTGCCGCCGCCGCTGTAGTGGACGGTGGCGTCGAGACCGGTGACCGTTCCGCTCTTCGTGCCGGTGGTTGAGCCGCTGCGCTTCACGGGCTCGCCCACGTAGGCGTCGGCGGCGGTGAAGCCGCCGGGGCGGCTCAGCGAGGTGTTGTCGTAGCGGACCAGGGCGTAGTCGTTGCCCGGGAAGCTCGACCCGACCGTGGGACCGATCAGCGTGCTCTGGGCGGAGTTGGCGTACCAGGTCCTGACCACGTTGCCGCAGTGGCCGGCGGTCAGGAAGGAGTACGTACTGCCGCTGACCACGTTGAAGGCGGCCGAACAGCGGTAGCCGCCGCCGTAGATGGCGTCGCCCGGCCCCAGCAGGGTGGTGAACGTGCCGGGGGTGCGCTCGATGCGCAGTGCGCCCGCCTCGGCCCCCGCCGCCTTCCGGATCTTCTCGAGGCCGGCGGCGGACACGGTGCTGTCGGCGGTCACGACGACCCGGCCGTTCGCCCGGTCCACGTACCAAGCGGTCCCGCCCACGTCGGCGTTCAGGACGGCCCGGTCGACCCTGGCCAGCTCCGCCGCCCCGAACGACCGCGGGGCGGCGGCCTGGGCGGTGGGCAGGGTGAGCCCGGTGGCCGTCAGCAGGCCCGCGGCGACGGCGGCGAACACGGCTCGTCTCGACGTACGGGTGGGGGAACTGGTGCGCGTGATCCTCACTGATCTCCTCCTCGGAGCGTCGGGGCCCGTGGGGTGGGGGCCCTGTGAGGCGCTTCAGGAAATGGCGTGTCCCTGACATGCGCTGCAGTGAGTATGTGGAGGGACTTCCTCACACACAAGACCGCCGACCTGCCGCGTGCCGTGAGCGTCGACCGCGCACCCCGAGGCCCCGATCCGCACGAAGCCGTGCCGTTCGAGGGGTTAACAGTGCCATTTCACATTGCTATGTTACGCGGCACCGCTTCGGCGACACCTGCTCCGTCCACCCCTGTCGAACCGTCAGGAGACCTTCGTTGCCCGCTCCGAGATTCCTGCGCGCGTCACTGCTCACCGCGGTGACGGCCGCGACGCTCGCCCTGTCCGCGTCGCCCGCCGCCCAGGCAGCCCCCGCACCGGTCCCGGGATCCGCACCCGCCTCCGCCGTCACGGCGAAGGCGGGACCCGGGCCGTCCGACTCGGCCCGTGACCGGCGCGACCGGCGCGACCGCGTGGAGCGGGCCGCCACGGCCGCGTCCGCCACCCAGGCCACCGCCGGGGGCTCCTGCCATTCGCCGAAGTGCAAGGCGGAGCTGGAGGCACGGCTCTTCCCGTACGCGTACACCTACGACAAGGGCGCGATCAAGGTCCGCACCGCGCTGGACCGGGCGACCGTCGACCAGCTCTACTACGCGAGCAAGCAGGTCAAGTCGCAGTTCCACCGGGTGCTCGGCACCGATCAGCCGCTCGCCGGAGACACCAACGCCACCCTCACCGTCGTGCTGTACGCCTCGCGCGCCGACTACGTGGAGTACCAGCCGATCCTCACGGGTCTGAGCACCAACAACGGCGGCATGTACATCGAGTCCACGGCGACCTTCTACACCTACCAGCGGCGCGTGCCCGAGGACTCTTCCCTGACCCTGGAGGAACTGTTCCGGCACGAGTACGCCCACTACCTCAACGGCCGGTTCGCCGTCCCGGGCACCTTCGGCTCCGGCGCCTGGTACAGCGGTGACCGGACCACGGCGATGGACGAGGGGACGGCGGAGTTCTTCGACGGCGCCACCCGCGACGACGGGGTCGCGGTGCGCAAGTCCCTGGTCCAGGGGGTCATCGACGACACCGCGTCCGGCGGCCCGCGGATGAGCGTGAACCAGCTCCTGCACGCGACCTACGCCGGGGACGGCTTCCGGTTCTACGACTACGCGGGCACCTTCTTCGCGTACCTGTGGCGGGACAGGCCCTCCGAGCTCCAGGCCATGTACCGGTTCTCCAGGTCCGATGACGTCACCGGATTCGACGCCTGGCGGAACCGCCTGGGCGCCGACGCCGCCGTCCAGCGCGGGTACGACACCTTCCTCGACGAGCAGATAGCCAAGGTCGGCGACCTGTACGTCCCCCGTACGGTGTTCCAGCCCACCGCCACCCTCACCCACGACACCGCGGCCCAGGTGCAGTCGGCCCTCACCGCCGCCGGCGGGACCGTGCCGCAGTGCGCGGACACGGGCGCCACCGGCACCAACCGGCGGTTCGTGTGCACGGGGCAGCTGACGGCCACGCTGCGCGACGCCGCCGCCCCCGACCTGGTCTTCCAGGACATGTCGGCCGCCACGGACAGCCGGCTGATCGAGCGCGCCCTCGGCAGCGGCACCAACTTCGAGGACATGAACTGCTGGTTCGGCCCGACCGCCATCGCCGGAAGCGCCGGCACCTCCCCGTACACCTGCGAGGGCCCGCTCAGGGGCTGACGGGACGGAACGCCGTCGCCGCGCGGCTCGGCTCCGGGAGGGAGCCGGCGGCACGGAGCCGGCGTTCCACCGGCCGGGGCGGACGACGGGCCGGTCCCGGGGCGTCAGGTGGGCGTGTGGGCGGTCTTGTTCGTCGCGGTGCCGTCTTCCTCCTGGGCCTCGGGCGCGGAAGGCTTCTCCGGAGCGGGCGGGGTGCGGATCAGCAAGGCGACCAGTACGGCCACGGCGCCGAGCACGGCGCCGATACCGAATCCCCACTGGACGCCCGCGGCGAGGGCTCCGGTGGCGTCGGCGCCCTCGGCCGCCGCCGTGGCGGCGCGCCCCGACATGACGCTGATGACGAGGGCGGTGCCGGCGGCGGCCGCGACCTGCTGGAGCGAGCCGAGGATGGCGGAGCCGTGGGGGTAGAGGTGCGGCGGGAGCACGGACAGGCCGGAGGTGAAGACGGGGGTGAAGACGAACGCCATGCCCGCGCTCAGGGCCACGTGAAGGGCGAGCACCACCCACGGCGAGGTCTGTTCGCCCGTGAGCGCGAACAGCGCGAGGCACAGCGCGGTGAGTACGGCTCCGGGTACGACCAGGCGTGGTGCGCCGAGCCGGTCGTAGAGCTTGCCGACCTGCGGTCCGAGCAGGCCCATGGTCAGGCCGCCGGGGATGAGGAGCAGCCCGGTCTGCAGTGAGGTCAGGCCGCACACCTCTTGCAGGTAGATGGGCAGCAGGATGAACGCACCCATGAGGGCCATGAAGGACAGGCACATCAGGCCGAGCGCCACGGAGAAGTGACGGAACATCAGGGCGCGCAGGTCCAGCAGCGGTGCGGACGAACGCTGCAGTGCCAGCTGTCGCCATACGAACAGGCCCACGAGCACGGCGCCGGCCGCGGTGATGGCCTCCGCGGGCAGGGGGGCCCGGGCCGCGTTCTCGGCGCCGAGCCCGCTCAGGCCGTAGACCAGGGCGCCGAAGCCCGCTGCCGCCAGGGGGACGGACAGCCAGTCGATGGGGGCGGCCTGCGGCTCACCGATGTTGACCAGTTTGCGCCGGCCGAATATCGCCATGGCTCCGGCGATGGGAAGCACGGCCACGAACAGCAGGCGCCACGAACCCAGCTGCAGCAGCACACCGGAGACGGCGGGGCCGAGGGCGGGTGCGACGGAGATGACGAGGGTGATGTTTCCCATGACACGGCCGCGGTCGTGCGGGGGCACGAGGGTCATCAGCGTGGTCATGAGCAGCGGCATCATGACGGCGGTGCCGCTGGCCTGGATGACGCGGGCGGCCAGCAGTACGGGGAAGGCGGGCGCGGCCGCGGCCAGAGCCGTGCCGGCGAGGAACAGCGCCATGGCGAGACCGAACGCGGTTCTGGTCGTCACGCGCTGGAGGAACCACCCCGTCACCGGGATGACGACGGCCATGGTGAGCATGAAGGCCGTGGACAGCCACCCCGCGGCGGCGGCGGTGACCTCGAAATCGCGCATGAGCCGCGGGATCGCGTTGACCATGATCGTCTCGTTGAGGAGGACGACGAACGTGGACAGCACGAGGATCCGCAGCACGGCGGTGACGCGGGCGGGCGAGGGGCTGGGGGTTTCGTGTGGTGCGGGCATGGTGCCTTCCGTCATGTGAGTGTCCTCCGCGCGTGGCGGTCACCCTGACAGACTGCGGCGCCGGGAAGAACTCATCGGTCTTCCCCGATCCTGTCGGTGCCGCCGCCCGGGTTCAAATCATTTTGCCGACCCGGAACGGCCAGGACTCGGCTTCCGAGCAAGCCGGCGCCGAGCTCCGGGACGACCGGCGGGGGCAAGCACCCGGTACGCGCCGGCGCCTCCCGCTGCGGGTGGTCCAGCCCGGTGGCGTACGCCTTCGTCGACGCGCGGCGGGACGAGAAGTCCGGCACCCGGTTTCCCCCGCCGGGGGAAACCGGGCTCACCGTCGTTAGTCGCAGCAGTCGCAGCAGCACTTGCACGGATTGCAGCAGCCCCCGCCACCGCAGCAGCCGTCGCCCGAGCCGCCGCCGGAACCGCCGGAACCGCCGGAGCCACCGGAGCCACGGCCGCCGCCGGAGCCGCCGCCCGAACCGCCGGAGTAGCCGCCCGAGTTGCCGCCGCCCTGGCCGCCGAACCAGCCGTCGTTCCCGGAACCGTCCCTGGTCGAGCCGCCGTTGCGGTTGCCGTCGCCGAACTGGATGGGCTCTCCGTCATCCGGGCCGCCGTCGTCGCACCGGCAGCACCTGGAGCACAACCTGCAATCACGGCACAGCCGGCCCCACTCGCGACACCGCCGGCACTGCCCCTCCGGCGGTCGGCCCGACGCCGTCACCCCGCCCACCGGGGCCGCGCCCGCGAGCTCCCCCACGCCGCAGGCCGTGCCCGTGCCGGTTGCCGAGGCCGTTTCCGTCTCCGTACGGCGTCCCAGCCAGGGCAGCATGCGCGGGCCGCTCCGCACCTGACGCCGGGGCTTGTGGTGACGGTGCCGAGGGTCGAAGACCCGGTCGACGGCACGTTCCAACTCGCCGCCCAGCAGCGTCCGCACCAGCCGCCCGTCGACGAACACGGCGTCGTCCAGGGCGAGTCGGATCCCGCGGACGGCGTCGTCGCAGAGCCGGCGCACCTCGGCACGGTCCGCGCCGGTCACGGCGATCGGGTTCCACGCGCCGGACGCCGCGTCGGCGTCCAGGTCCTCCACCGCGTCCAGCAGATGCGCCAGCCGACCGAACAGGCGGCCCGCTTCCGCCAGCGGTTCGGCGTTGCCCGGGCGGTCCGTGAGCACCGCGGTGTACGCGAAGGCGGCTGCGGTCGCCGTCTCCGCGGGCTCCGTGACCGCCAGCAGCGAGCCCCCGGGGCCGGTCGACCGCTCGACGTCCGTCTGGCGCTCGACCGCACGGATCAGCAGGGCGGTGTCGAAGCCGAGCCGCTCGCCGCCCGCGACGCCCGCACGGTCCCAGCTGTGGGCGATCCGGCGTGCCGCCAGCGCCACCGGACGCCGCCCCACCAGGCCGTCGCCGTCGGCCGCATGGTCGCGCATCTTCGCCGCGGCCAGCACCAGCGACACCGTCGCCGCCAGCCGCGCGCCCTCACCCTGCGCCACGTCCGCCGACCGCATCCCGCGCAGCGGGCACGGCCCGGCTCCCCGCCGCCAGTCCCCGGTCCGCTCCGACTGCGCTTCGGTCAGCACCGAGACGATCAGGCCGTCATAGTTGGTGGCCACCCTCGCGAACTGCCCGTACTCGCTGCGCAGAGCCAGGCACAGCCCGCACAGATGCGCCATCCACTCGGTACGCAAGCCCTCGCCCAGGCGATGACGGCATGGCCTGATGATTCCGAACACCGATCGTTCTCCCCCGTAGGAACAGCTGCCCGGACGCATCCGGTCGGGCGGCTCACGGACGCAGGACTGCACATGAGCACGACCCGGCGCGACGTCAACCGCATGTGACATCAGCGCGCGGCCGACATCCTAGACGGTCCCTTCGGAGAGGTTTCCGCGGAGTCGCGTACGAAAGCGCCCGGGGCACCGAGTGACGGACGACAGCCTTCCCGCCGACCTCACCGCCGGCCGGGGCGACCGGTAATTGTCGCAGTGTGGCTGGATCGAGCACAGCGCTTCACTTTCTCACCGGGGCGCGCCACCATGTGCCACATATGCGACTGACGAATGACGCCGGTACCTCTGATCAGGTCTGGCGGCCGTACGTGGACCCCCCTCTGCTCAGCCCCGAGCTGATCGGCGCGTCAGACGTGCGGAGCCACCCGGACTTCGAACACCTCCGCCGGTACATCAGCGCGTTCGTCGCGTGCCGGACCGCACCCGTGCATACCGCGGTCGCGTTCAACGCGGTCTACTTCGGGTTCGACGTCCAGGCCGGCGGCTACGCCGGAGGGCCGCTGGACATCGGTGACTTCCCGTCCGTCGCCCTCGGCGACCGGGCCGAGGCCCTGCCCGTCGGAGCGATGATCAACATCCGTACGGGGGGCGACCTCCTGCCGGCGGAGGTCGTCTACAAGGAAGGCGCCCACCCGGCCGTCGGCAGCACCGGAGACACTCCCGCCTGGCTGTCCGGCGCTCCCGCGGGTGCGCGGGGCCCGGGAGAGGACGAGTCGGCCGACCCCTCGGCCCTGCACGAGCGGATCGTCTTCGACACCGAGGCGTTCGGCCAGGGCCTTGCCGCGACCACCGACCGGTTGAACAGGCTGAGCCGCCGCGGAACGACGGACGCGTACGGGCACCTGCTCGTCGAGGCCCGGTACGCGGGATCGGAAGCCGATCTGGACGACACGGCGTACTACGTCCGCTACCTGATGACGCGCGGGCGGGAGCAGCTCACGAGCTCCCTCGCTCCCGTGCCGCTGCCGCTGATGCTGCCGCCTGCCAGTGCTCCGGCGGAGATGGAAGCCGCCCTGCTCCGGCTGATGTCCGTGGTCCGGCATGCCCTGGCATCCTCGCCGGAGCTCCGGATGTGGGGCGACTACGCCTTCACCCGGACGTCCATGGCCGCCCGCCTCACCGACCGGGGTCCGCTGGGGCGCGACGCCCTGCAGGCGCTGGCGCACTCGGTCGGACGCTCGGCCGCACCGATCGGCCGCCGCCGGGCGGCGGCGCGGCCGAAGGCGGTCCACACCGCCCTCGGGCACGCGCTCCGAGCGCTGCCGCAGGCCTTCGGCGCCTTACGGGGCACGGCGTATCCCCTGGCCGTCAGCCACGCCAACGTTCTTCTGGCGGACTACGTGAGGGGCGAGGCCGACGAGGAGAGCGGCCTCCTGCCGAACGGTGTGCACCTGGCCCAGGAGGACCGCTGGCAGAGCGGTGGCGTGTGGCGCGCGGAGTACCGGGCGGGCGACGCTCCGGCCGGCACCCGCCCCGGCGCTCCCCCGCCACCCGAACGCGCCCGGCCGGACGGCGGGGCTCCCGCGGGGGGCGCCGAGCCACACCGGCCGGCTCCGGAACCCGGCACCACCGGTGCGGCCGAGCAGTCGAGCGCGCCCGAAGAGGGCCAGTGGTGGCCGGACGACCGCGGGCTGGGCGATGCCATCGGAGGAACGGCCGGGCCGGACCGCGTCGAGTGGACACAGCCCCTGAGGGCCCGTGACCTAGCGAACGGCCGGCTGCCGCTGCCCCGCGGCGTCGCGGACGGCCTCGCCCGCGGCCGTTCGGCCGCCGAGGACGAGGCGGCGGACCGCGTTCTGCTCCTGCTCACCCATGACGGAACGGACCTGCCACCCCACCAGGCCGGCCAGCACGCGGAGCGCGACGGGAAGGGCGCTCTCGCGGGCCTGGAGTGGCCCGCCGGATTCTTCCCCGGCATCCTGCTCACCCTCACCTGGCACCGTGCCGGCCGGGTCATCCAGGCCCGCACCGTCCGGCTGCCACACCCTCAGACCGTCGACGGCGAGCCCGTGGCGCACCGCTACGACCGGCGGGTCCGCACCCGGGACGGCGGCGGGGATCCCCCGGGCACGGGCCCCGCGCGCGGCGCCGCCCCGGGTGACCCCGCCGGCACCGAAGCGCTCGTCATGACCGCGGTCCGACGCCTGGGCCTGCTCGACGCCTACGGCCG
The DNA here is from genome assembly GCF_055569445.1 of Streptomyces sp. NPDC029122. Lineage (NCBI taxonomy): Bacteria > Bacillati > Actinomycetota > Actinomycetes > Kitasatosporales > Streptomycetaceae > Streptomyces > Streptomyces sp. NPDC029122. The sequence continues at coordinate 59,752 of NZ_JBVHWK010000001.1, forward strand.
CGCCCTCCTCGCCCGCGACCGCCTCCCCACCGCGGTACGCCTCGTCATGACGGACGTTCCCGGCCACCCCGCCGCGCCCCTGGTGGAAACGGCGCTCCGGCAGCTGCTCGCCTCGGCCCGGCTCACCCTCACCCGGGGCAGCCGCGGCCCCGACGGCCGTGATCACTACCCGCAGCGGCCGCGCGAGACCGTGCTGGAACTGGTCTGCTACACACCCCTGGTGGTCGAGAGCAGGCCACGGGGCTCCGCCCCGCCGGACGAACCCGTCCACACCGTCCGGCCCGTCAACGGCCACCATGTTCCAGGATTCCTCCGCTTGATAGGCCATTTGGGCCACGAAGCGAGCGAAGAACAACGACGCTTGTTCCGACAGGACTTCATGACCTTCGGCCTGGCCGGCTCGCCCGAACTGCCCCCGGGCTACACCTACGTACGACCGCACCGCCGAGGTGTCTGAACCAGTACCAACCAGCTCGCAGGAGATCGCGTGACCTCACCCCGCCGGCGGCGTGGCCAGCTGTGCGAAGAACCCGAAACACCCTTCATCGTGGGCGAAGGGCCCAACGCCGTGCTGGCGCCCGTCCTCGTCGATGCCCTCGAGGCGCAGGCACGCGTCCTCAACTCGCTGCCCTCCCCCATAGGCTCCGCCGTGAAACTGCTCCAGCAGGCGGACGTGGAACACGCCTTGAACTCGATGTCGGTGCAATGGCGCCGTCACCTGCTCGGCACCCTGCGCATCTCCATCGCGGGAACCAGGGTGAGCCCCGCCCTGTGCCGGGACGTCCTGGCCCGGATGGCGCGCGACCCCGACTCCGCCAAGGCGCGCCACGCGGCTGCCCACCTCACCCAGCCGCTCCTCCACGACCTGCTGGCGGCCGTCGGGTCATCGGAGCCGCTCACCCGGCGCTGGAGCCCCGCGCTGCTGCGCCTGGCCGCGTGGTCCCTCCTGCGCGTCAGTACGGAGGACGCGCCGGTGTGGCTGTGGGCTCTGGAGCAGCCCTGGATGACCGACGAGTCGTCTCCGGCGGACATCGCCGCCGTACGCGAGTCGGTCGAGCACGTGGTGAGCCTGCTCCAGCAGCCGCGGCACGAGCTCGAGGAAGAAGACGGGGCAGGCATGGGACGCGAGGAGGCAGCGGCCTCTCCCTCTCCGTCCGACGATGCGTCCCCCGCCCCGGACGCGATGGCGGAGGACGATCCGTTCACCACCCGCCTGGAGCGGATCGAGCGGGCCCTCGAGGCCGCGACCGTGTCCGTGCGGCGGGTCGCCCAAGCCCTGACGGAGGAGGCCAGGCCTGACGACGCGGACCTCGGCGCGCTCGTCGAGGTGGCAACGTCCTTCGACGAACTCCTGACCGCGCTGCGCCCGCACGGCCCGGCCCCCGAACGAATCGACCTGCCGGGCCTGCGGAAGCGGACCGCCCGCGCGATCGAAGCGCGGGACATGGGACAACTCCGCACGCGATTGCGGCTCGTGTCCTGCCTGATGCGCGGCGAAGGCTCGACGCTGCCGGCCGACGCGCTGTTCGAGGCACAGGAGAGGGCGGAGGCACTCCGGACGCAGAAGGTCTGGGACAGGCAGGACCGTGCCGACGCGGAAGCACTCGACATCCTCCTCAGGACGGTGGAGCTCGCGCAGGGCAGCCAGGACCGGCCCGCGGAGATCCTGGAGCTGCTCGGAGCGATGTCGGCCAAGGGGCCCACTCCCGCACTGGTGATGCTGGCCGCGCAACACGCCGGCCTCGCCCTGCCCGGCGGACGGGATTCCTCGAGCGGTGCTGGTCAGCGCCCTCCCGCCGACGCGGAACCGGTCACCGCCCCCGCGTCCCCGGAACGGAAGACCGCCCCTGCCGTGCCCGTTGCACCGGCAGCGGTACCCGCGCAGACATCGGTTTCCGAGCCCGCACCTGCCGGCGCCGGCTCTCCTGCTCCGGAGGAGGAGACCCGGCGCAGCGGTCCCGCCCCGGCCGCTTCCCCCGCCGCCGCCCCATCTGACCAGGCACGGCAGCAGCCGCCGACGCCATCGACGCCCACTCCGAGCGCCGGAGCCGCATCCCCGTACCTGCCGCCGCAGCCGACCGGCGAGCGGGATGCCGCCCCGGCGCCCGGCGCGGACCTCCCCGAGATACCGGCCACGGCCGGTACGCGGCGGGCCGCTGAACTCGCGCCGCTCCTGGAAGCCCGGCGCTACGGCACGGCGGCGGCGCTCGCCGAGCAGAACGGCGAACCCCGCTCTCGTGTCGCCACCCTGCGGATCTCCGCGTACGCCCACGCGCTGCGATCGGCCGGCGGCGAGTGCGCCTCGCGGGTCCGGGCCGAGCTGGCCGAGATCGACCTCGACGAGCTGGTCGGCAGCCGGCCGGACGCCGCCCTCGTCACCGCGGCCCTGCTGCGGACCGTCCTGATCACGGGCGACCCCGAGAGCAGTGCTCCGCTGGAACGCGTGGCGTCGGCCCTGCCGCCGAGCCTCGCCGCCATCGCGGGAGAGGTCGCGCTCCGCGCCCTGCGGTCGACGCTCCTGCACTCGCCACCGCTCGCCGTGGCACAGGGCGCCGCCGAACTCGAGAGGACCATGCGGGAGGCCCGCGAGGAGTGCCGGCAGGGCCTTGACCAGATTCCGCGGATCCGGTTCAACCGCGCGACCGAGATCACCCGGACCTGGCTCGCCCCCGACGGGCTCGTCGGACGGCTGCTGCGGAGCGCGGCGGACGACGACAGGGCCGTGCTCGACGAGGTCTCCGAGCGCGTACGGGAGCTGAGCATCGACTCCAGGCTCCAGGACGAGCTCAACGAGATCGACCGCCGGATGATGAAGTCCAGCAGAAGCCCCCTGGAAGGCCCGGCCCGGCAGAACCTGCTGCGGCTGGTGCGCGAGCGTCTGCGATGGGTCGAGAAGTGGGTCACCGCTGCCCGGGCGCTCAACGCGGGTGCGCAGGACTGGAGCGTCGATCAGGTCCAGGAGATGCGCACCAACGTGCTGGCGCTCCGGCACGGCGTGCTCGCGGACCTCGCGGAGCAGGCTCTCACCGACGACCCGTACGCCGCCACCGCCATGCGCTCGGCCGCCGAGTCCCTGCGTCTGACCTTCGAGCTCCTCGCGGGTGACGCCCGCCTCGACCCCACGGAGCCGCCGGCCGAGACCGTGCTCGGCGCCGACCTGCTGAAGATGGCGGGCGTGCGGGTGGACGGAACGACCGGGCACGTCGTCCCGCCCCGCCTGACGTCCGCCACCATCGCGGCCGCTGCGGGCAGGACCTGGGAGGACGCAGTCAGTGGTCACGCGGCCGCCGAGCGGTTCGACGTAGCCGGCCACCTGATCGAGCTCTCCGAACGTGGCCACCTGCCCCGTCTCGACGGTGATGACAAACCGATCGCCGAGTCCGTGCAGGTGAAGGTCGACGAGGCCGCCAGGCGTACGGTCGCCGAGCTCGAGGTGAAGCGGCGGGAGCTGGAGGACGCCCTGCGGCGCACCCGCGTGAACGGCGTGTTCAAGGAGGAGGAGGAACGCGACTTCGAGCACCGGCTCAAGGCGTCCGTCATCACCCCCGCGTCCGACCTGTCCTCGGTACGCCGGCGGCTGGGCGCTCTGTCCGAGGAACTGGAGCGGGCTCATGCGAAGGCGGTGGCCACCCTGCGGGCCCGGCTCATGGAGATTCCCGACCTCAAGCCCGAGAACGTCGCCAGGGTCACGCCCGTCCTCGACGACGGCGACCTCCTGACGGCGGAGGAGCTGATCTCCCACCTCTCCAATGGCGAGAGCATCCCCGACACGCGCCAGGCCGACCATCCGCTGGACGCGTTCTTCCCGACGGTGCCGGACGCGCTGCCCCGCGGCATCACGGCGGAACTCATCCAGGCGGTGCGGGAGCGCAGGCGCTTCCTCGACCTCGACGCCCTCGACTTCTCCATGATGTCGGAGGAGTTCACGGAGCAGGCGGCCCAAGGCCTGGCCGGCTGGCACGAGATGGCCGGCCGCCGGGGAGGGCGGAGGCTGGAGGGGCTGAGCGAGGAGAACCTGCTCATGCCCGCCCTGCGGCTGATCGGCTACCGCAGTCTGCGCAGGCCTCAGCGGGACCGGCAGCGGAGCACCACGCCCGACCACCGGTTCCTCGACCTGGTCGACGTGGGGTACACGGGCAACGCGCTGGTACCGGCCTTCGGTTCGGCCCTGCGCGGCCGGCTCCGGGTGATGCTCGCCTGGGGCCAGCCGAAGCCCGAGGCGCTGATGGCCCGCGTCCAGCAGGATCCGAGCCAGGACAGCCTGCTGGTCGCCTACTTCGGAACCCTCTCGGCGCAGGACCGGACGGCGCTCGCAGCACTGAGCGTCGGCCGCCGGCCGATGGTCGTGCTCGACGACGCGGCACTGGCCCACATCGCGGCACGCGGCAACCAGCTGCTGGACCGCGCCATGCAGGTCCTCCTGCCCTTCTCGGCGGTGAACCCGTACGTCAGCGAGAAGCGCGGGCGGGTCGCGCAGGAGATGTTCTTCGGCAGGCTGGACGAGCTCAGCTCGGTCCAGGACCCGGCGGGGAACCAGGTCGTCTTCGGCGGCCGGGGTCTGGGCAAGTCCGCCCTGCTGAAGGAGGCGGGCAGGAACTTCACCGCCCAGGCGCCGACCGCGCACGTGAGCCTGGCGCTGAGCCTCGACTCCACGTACAACGGCACCAGCGCGCAGGCCGCCGCCGTCTGGAACATCATCGGGCGCCGGCTGCTGGAGGAGGACGCGCTGATCCTGGCGAAGCGGGTCAGGCCCGACGCAGTCCTGACGGCGGACGCCGTGGTGGCCGGAATCCGGGCATGGCTGAAGCAGGACAGCAGCCGGCGAATGCTGATCATGCTGGACGAGGCGGACGGCTTCTTCGAGTCGGATTCGCCGAGGTTCACGGAGACCCGGCGCCTGCGGGACCTCAGCTCGGAGACGAACGACAGCGTCAAGATCGTGTTCGCGGGGCTGCACTCGGTGCAGCGGTACGCGACCCTCGCGGTGAACAACCCGTTCAGCCATCTCTCGCAGCACCCGACGGTCATCGGCCCGCTGCAGCCTCAGGACGCGGCCAACCTGCTGCTGAAGCCGCTGGCAGCGCTGGGCTACAGGTTCGACGAACCGCCGCTCGTCCACCGGATCCTCGGGCACTGCTCCTACCAGCCGTTCCTCCTCCAGATGTTCGCGCATCGACTCGTGCAGACCATGCACACGGGGCGGGCGAGGGGCCGCGGCCCGCTGTACTCGATCACCCGCGCGGACGTGGAGCGGGTCCAGTCGGACAAGGACCTGCAGCGCAGCATCACGGCGGCCTTCCACGACACCCTGCGGCTCGACTCCCGGTACAACATGATCGCCAACGTCGTGGCGCACCATGCCCACCACCACGGGATCGATGCCAGGATGACCCACGCCGAGCTGCGGGACGAGTGCACGTACTGGTGGGCGGAAGGGTTCCGGGACCTGGACCCCGACCAGTTCCGCGCCTACCTCACCGAGATGGAGGGACTGGGGGTGCTCGCCCCCGACCCCGAGTACCGCGGCTGGCACCTGCGCAGCGCGAACGCCCTGAGCATGATCGGCACGCTCGAGGACGTTGACGCGCAGTTGCAGAACACGTCGAGCCGGGAGGTGACCGAGCGGCTCACGGCCATGGAGACCCGGCACCGGTCCGCCCATTCGCACGCGCACTGCCCGCTCACCGCGGCGCAGATCGCGGACCTCCTGCCGGGCCGGCAGGTCGTGGGCGGCGAACAGGGCCGCCGGAACCTCGCCCGCGTGGTCATCGGCTCACCCGCCACGGGGATCAACCGCGTCGGCTCGGGACTGCGCGAGGTCGCGGAGGCAACGGGCTGGAAGATGCCCGTCATCAACCGGCGCGCCGACTTCGAGCGTGAGCTGGTCGGCGGCGCGGCGGGCACGAGCCGCCTCGTCCTCTCCGACATGACCGTAAAAACGCCTGGCGAACAGACCTGCCTCGACTCGCTGGAGATGGCGGCGACCTGGCTCCCCGTGGCCCCGGGCGTCACGCGTTCCGCGGTGGTGGTGATCGGGCTCGAACAGATCCGGCTCTGGGGGGAGCTGCTGTCCGACCGGCAGGGACGCGAGTTGGACGTCGTCACCCTCCGGCGCTTCACCCGCCACGGACTGCGCACCTGGGCGCTGGACCAGAAGAGCGCCTTCGCCTCGGAGTCGGCCCTCACCCGCCTGGGAGCGACCACGGGCGGATGGCCGCTGCTGGTCGACGATCTCGCGGAACAGCTGGCCAGAGGCGTCTCCGAGGGCAGGGCCCTCCGCTCGCTCCAGGAACGGCTGGACGACCTCGAGGGCGCGCAGGCCTTTCTGGCGCAGGCGGGCCTGGTGGCGAAGTCGCCCCTGTGGGCGGCGTTCGCGGTGGTACTGGAACTCATGACGGAGGAGGGCCTGCCCTTCGAAGACCTCGAGGCCGCGGTGGAGAGCGGACGTTACGACGCGACGGTCACCGCGGCCGATATGGTGCGCGTCCTGAGAGCGCTTCAGGTGTTCGACGTCGACGCGAACGGCCTCCATCGCCCCGAACCGGTCCTGCTCTCCTGCTGGACCCGCGCCACGGCTCCCTGACCCGTCACCCGCAGCCGCCCGCTCCGCCTTCCCACCCGGAAGGCGGAGCGGGCGGCGGGGGAATGGCCGACCACGGCGGCCGGGGCCTTCGAGCCCGGCGCCGACTCCCGAGTGATCCACGGCTTGTGGCCGCTCGGTGGCGCGCGGCCAGCCGCCACAGGCGAGCCGCTCCCCGCCCGGAGCGGGTCAGCAGCCGCCGGATTGAGCCGGTGCGCCGACGCCGACGGTGAGCGTGGTGGGGGCCGCGCAGCAGCCGCCGCCGGTCTCTTCGGCGGCCTGGGGCTCGTCGAAGAGACCGGCGCCGCCGCAGACGCCGGTCTCGGGGAGGGTCAGCTCGACGCGTCCGGCGGCTTCCTGGTCGCCCGCGAGGGCGGCGGCGATGGAGCGGACCTGCTCGTATCCGGTCATGGCGAGGAAGGTCGGCGCACGGCCGTAGGACTTCATGCCGACCAGGTAGACGTCCTTCTCCGGGTGGGAGAGCTCGTTGACTCCGTGGGGGTAGACGGTGCCGCACGAGTGCTGGTTCGGGTCGATCAGCGGCGCGAGCTCCAGCGGCGCCTGGAGGCGCTCGTCGAGTCCGAGCCGCAGTTCGTTCAGGAAGGAGAGGTCGGGGCGCAGGCCGGTGAGGACGATGACCTCGTCCACGGGATCGAGATGCCGGCCGTCTTCCGATACGAGGACCAGCCGGTCGCCGTCGCGCCGGACGGCGGAGGTGCGGAAGCCGGTGACCGCGTCGGCGTACCCGTCGTCGACGGCGGCCTTGGCGGCGAGGCCGAGGGCGCCACGGGCGGGGAGCTGGTCGGCGGTGCCGCCGCCGAAGGTGGAACCGCTGATGCCCCGGCGAAGGACCCACACCGCGCGGGTGGCGGACTCCTCCTTGGCGAGGTCGGCCAGGTACGCGAGGGCGGTGAAGGCCGAGGCGCCGGAGCCGATGACGGCGGTGCGCTTGCCGGCGTAGCGGGCGCGGACGGCCGGGTCCTTGAGGTCGGGGATCCGGTACGAGATCCGGTCCGAGGCGGCGTGCTCGCCGAGGGCGGGGAGGCCGTCGCCGCCGATGGGGCTGGGCGTGGACCAGGTGCCGGACGCGTCGATGACGGCGCGGGCGGTGATCCGTTCCTCGGCGCCGCCGGCGGTCAGGATGCTGACGGTGAAGGGCTGCGCCTCGCGGTCGGCGTCGACGATCCGGTCGCGGCCGAGCCGGGAGACGCCGGTCACCGCGGCGCCGTAGCGGACCCGGTCGCCGAGGACATCGGCGAGCGGCTGGAGGTACTTCTCGGCCCAGTCCGCACCGGAGGGGTAGGTCGCACCGTCGGGGGCGGTCCAGCCGGTGGGAGCCAGGAGCTTCTCGGCGGCTGGATCGACGACCTCCGACCAGGTGGAGAACAACCGCACGTGGCCCCACTCGCGCACCGCGCTGCCGGCGGCCGGTCCGGCTTCCAGGACCAGGGGCGTGATGCCGCGCTCGACGAGGTGCGCGGCGGCGGCCAGGCCGGCCGGGCCTGCTCCGATGACCACGACGGGCAGGTGGTCGTTGGCGGTGGCACTGGCGTTCACGGGATTCCCCTTTGGTTCGACGCTTGTCGATGTCTGGCATCAGCATCCCACCTGCTTCGACAGGCGTCAACATAGACATCCATCAAAATTATGGGCCGCTCACGTGGGGGCGGCGATCAGCAAGCCCGGCGGTCGGCCCTCCCCGCACGAGCCGCCGGTCCACCGCTGCCCCCGCCTTGAGATCGGGGGGCCGGTCCTCCATATCCTTGCCGGGTGCAGCTGACCCCCTTGGACCGCGTCGATGAGGCCGAGGCCATGGCCCTGGCCGGTCCCGACGCGGACGTTTTCCCCGTGTCCGGCGCGACCGTCGCCCTCGGTGCCACATCAACGGTCATCGTTGCCGAGGCCGGCGACGATCCCGCGGTCAGCGGGGTGTGGAATGCCGAAGAGTTCCGCCTGATCGGACCCGCTCCCGCTCCGGTCACGTCGAGGCTCATGGAGCCCATGCCCTTCACCACAGCAGGGGACCCGGAGGAGGCGCCCTTCCACCTCTTCGTACGGCTCGATGACGTCTGCCTGCACCTCGGCGAGGTGCAGGTGTCCATGTGCGAAGCCGGCGAGGACGTGCTCAGCCGCTGCGATCTCGGCATCAGCCCTCCGTTGAAACGCGAGGTCCTCGACCTGGTGCGGCCTCCGGTCACGCTGCCGCCTCTTCCGGACCTGGGCTGGCTCAGCGACGTAGGAGCGAACCCCGGCAGGGCCCTGGAAGGCTTCGTCGCCGGCTGGTACCCGGAGAGCAGCACACAGGCCCCGGACGTCGACGTGCCGGACTTCATCCCCGGGGCACTGGCCGACTTCTATCGGCTGGCCGCGCGGAGGCCGGCCATGATGGGCGGCCACAACCGGATCGTGCCGATGCCCGAGTTGCGTGCGGAGGAGGGTGCGGCACTCCTCGTCTTCGGTGTCGAGTGCCAGGGAGGCTGGACCTGGTCGATACCCCGGTCAGCGGGTGAGACCGATGTCGATCCCTCCGTAAGGCTTGAGGACGCCCGCTTCGAGGACCGCCGTTCCGCGGCGGAACGAGAACCGCTGAGTGGATTCCTCCTGCAGTTCGCCTTGAAGGAGGCGGCGGTCACCGCACCTTACGAGGCCTATTCCTTCGACCTCCCGAGGCGATTCCTGCCGCGGCTTGAGAGCTGTCTGCAGCGCGTTCCCCTGCAGCCGTTCCTGGCACCGGTAGCGCCGACGGACCTCCTGGTTGGTTCCGGGCTTGTCGCCACCGTTGCGCCCGGTTGGGACGAGGACACGGTCGAGGTCCGCGTTGGTGCTGCTCACCGGAGCGCGCTCAACCCGCTCGCGCGGCTCGACATCCCTTGGCGGAGCTTCGATGGCTGACCGCCTGCAACCCGCATCGACCGCCGCCGCGGCCCCACCGATCGTCAGCCGAGCAGGTCGGCGACCTCCCGGGCCGCGCCGCGGGCGGGGCGGGCGCCGGGTGACCCGCGTCAGGTCCGTGCGCCCGGCCAGGTCCGCGGCGATCTGGGCGCCGGAGTTGCCGCCGCCCACGACGATCACGCGCTGTCCGGCGAACGCGGCAGGGCTGTCCTACTCGACCGCTTGGCCGCCGCCGATCACCACCGCCTCCGTGCACATGCTCATGCCGCGGGCGCCCCGGTGTCCGTCCTGCCGCGCATGAAGACGACCGCGACCAGGGCCAGGCCCACCACCGCACCGATCAGCTGCATGCCGATGAAGCCGGCCACGGAGGCGGGGGCGATACCGGCGAAGGTGTCCGTGAAGGCGCGGCCGACGGTCACCGCCGGGTTGGCGAAGGAGGTGGAGGAGGTGAACCAGTACGCGGCGCCGATGTACGAGGCGACGGCGACGGGGGCGAAGCGCAGGCGGTCGGTGCGGGCCAGGCCGAAGATCAGCAGGATGAGTCCAGCGGTGGCGACGACTTCACCGAGGAGGAGGTTGCCGGCGGAGCGGTCGTGGGTGGACCACTTCACCAGCGGCTCGCCGAACATCGCGTCCGCCAGGACGGCGCCCGCGATCGCACCGACGATCTGCGAAGGCACGTACACGGCCAGCTCGCGTGCGGTGACCCCGGCGCCGCCGCGGCGGGCGGTCCACCACTCGGCCAGCGTCACGGCCGGGTTGAAGTGGGCGCCGGAGACCGGGCCGAGGAGGGCGATCAGGACGCCGAGGCCGAAGACCGTGGCGGTGGAGTTGGCCAGGAGCTGGAGCGCCACGTCGTCGGTGAGCTCGGTGGCCTGGATGCCGGAGCCGACGACGACCGCCACCAGCGCGGCGGTGCCCACCAGCTCGGCGGCGGCGCGGGCGATCAGTGGAGTGCGGGGCGGGGTCGCGCCGGGTGCGGGCCGGGGCACGTCGGCGGCTATGACGGACTCCGCTGCGGGGGCGGCGGCGACGCGCTCGGTGGCGGTCAAGGCGGGTTCTCCTCGGGCAGGTGAGGCGGACAGCGGGCTACGGACAGGACCGCTTGAGGTTCGCTTCGGCGGTGGCACGCGCGGTCCGGGCGAGGTCGGCGAACTGACCGGCGAGGGCTTCGATGACTTCCGGGCGCAGCCGGTAGTAGATGTACCGGCCGCAGGGCTCCGTCTCCACGACCCCGGCCTCGCGCAGCACCTTCAGGTGGTTGGAGAGGTTGGTCTGCTTGGCGCCCGTCTCCTCCACGAGGTGCGTGGTGCAGAGGGTCTCGCGCGCGAGCAGGGTCACGATCCGGAGCCTGAGCGGGTCGGCCAGCACCCGAATCAGTTCAGTGTCGGCTGACGTCATCATGTACTGATACTGTCACATCAGCGACGCCTGACACCAGTCCATGCTGGCCTCATTGGCTCACCCCGGTGGAGCCCCGAGCACTAGGAAGAACAGATGTCCTCCGCTCTCCCCCAGCCCGGCGGCCGGGAGGTATCCCCGGCCGCGTCCGTCCTCTTCGTCTGCATCCACAACGCGGGCCGCTCCCAGATGGCGGCCGGGTTCCTCCGCCACCTCGCGGGAGACCGCGTCGAGGTCCGCTCCGCCGGCTCGGTCCCCGGCGACCAGGTCAACCCCTCCGCGGTGGCCGCCATGGCCGAGCTGGGCATCGACATCTCCGGCCAGAAGCCGAAGGTGCTCACCCCCGAAGCCGCACAGGCGTCCGACTACATCATCACGATGGGCTGCGGAGACGCCTGCCCGTACTTCCCCGGCAAGACGTACCTCGACTGGCAGCTCGATGACCCGGCCGGCCAGGGCGTCGAGTCCGTCCGCCCCATCCGGGACGAGATCAAGGGCCTCGTCGAGGGGCTGATCGCCGAGATCGACGCCAAGAACCAGGCGTGACCGCCCGGTGATCCCCGAGCAGTCCCACCCCGCCCCGCCGCGGCCCGTTCCGCCCCTCTCCTCGTGCCGGCCCGTCCGCCACGAGGTGCCGTACTTCGCGCAGTGGGAGTCTCCCGAGCTGGTATCGGAAATCGTCACGGGCCGCCTGGAGGCCGCCGACGACCCCCGCTGGCGGGCCTCCGGCGCCGACTCCCCCGAGGAGTACGCCTTCTGGTCCTGGCGGGTGTGCGGCATGGCCTGCCTGCGGATGGCGCTGGCCCACTGGGGCCTCGACGCGCCTCCGAGCGTCACCCTCGGCAAGGAGTACCTCGAAGCGGGCGCGTACGTACCGAAGGAGGGCGGCCTGCACGGGCTGATCTACGAGCCCTTCGCCCGCCACACCCGGGACCGCTTCGGTCTCTACGCCGAATCCCGCCCCTGCCTCCCGCTGCACGAGGTCGCGTACCAGCTGCACGCCGACCGCCTCGTCATGCTGTCCGTCCACCCGGGCGTCCGCAGCGGGGACACCGAGCCGCCCCACCGCGGCGGACACCTGGTGCTGGCCGTGGGTGCGGCCCGGAACGCGGTCACGATCCACAATCCGTCGGGCTGGCACGGCACTTCGCAGGAGTTCGTCGACGTCCCCTGGCCGGTGATGCGCCGCTACTACGCCCGACGCGGCGTCCTGCTCGGCCGCCCGGCCGACTGACCCCGCACCCCTTCAGTCGGCTCAGAGGACCCGCGTACAGCCGTTGCGGGTGCAGAACTCCTCGGCCAGACGGACGTTGTTCCCGTCGTACATCGTGATGTAGACCCGCTGGACGCCACCCGGGACCGGTATCCGCAGCGATCCGCCGAGGAGTTGGTCCGGCCCGCCGGCCTGCGCGAACGGGCTGCAGATGAGACCCGAGCGCGCGTCGCCGTTCGCCCCGTAGGCGCAGACCCGGCGGTAGCCGCTCGCCGCGTGGACGGCGCCGGCGACGGTGGCGGTGTATCCGTCGGTGAAGTGGATCGTTCCGGAAGTGGTGCTGTTGCCGTAGGCCATGCCGAAGGGCATGTCCACGTCGTTCACGGTGGCTTGCGCCGGCGCGGCGAAACCGATGGCCGTCATCGCGGCCGCAACCATCACCATCAGGGCCTTGCGCATGTCTCTTCCTCTCCGTCGGACGAACCTGGAGCGAACAGGAGCTTCCGCCACACTACTCGCGACGGCCGGGTCGACCACCGGAGTCAGGCCGATGTCACACGTCTCCGACCCCCACGCCTGCGGGTGGTTCGGGGTGGTCCGTCGTCCGCTGATCCCGTCCGGAGGGATGGTCACCACCGGAGGCGCTCGGTAGGTTCCCGCCATGAGTGATGACGAGGACTACCTGGACAAGAGCCAGGCCGCCGGACGGATGGGGAAGGCCGCGGAGTACTTGGTCGCGGCCTCGTGCATCCTCGCCACGGGCGGTGAGTTGAACGTCTCCACGTCGCTCGTGGACGACGAGGGGGTCGACCTCGTCTTCCACCGGCGCGGGAGCTCCGCGACTCTGGCGGTGCAGGTGAAGGCGCGGATGTCCACGGCAACGCAGGTTCGGCAGAGCCGGCTGACGGCCTTCGTGCGGTCGCAGACGTTCCAGCCGCGGACCGACCTGGACATGCTGTTCGTCGCCGTGGATGTCGAGCTGGGGGTGATCATGATGGCCTGGCTGGTCCCGAGCGGCACGTTCGCCGAGATGGTGACCGAGCCCAACAGCAAGGGGCGCTTCCGGTTCTCGGCGTCGATGAAGCTGGACTCCGAGGATCGCTGGAGCCGGTTCCGGCTGAAGGCTGCGGAGCTCTCCCCGCGCATCCTCGCCAGATTGGCCGAATTGGAGAAGGTGGGGATCGCGTAACCGAGCGTCGTGTTTGACTGCGCCCACCCCGCGCAGGTCGTTCGTTCAGCGTTCCTCGTCCGGGTAACCCCACTCGATGACGCCCTTCGCCGCCGGCGCCGCCCCGGTCACGGCGCATGCCGCACCCCCTCTCACCGGGCATGATCGTGATCAATGTAAACTTCCGCGCGGTTCGGTATCCGCTGGGTTATCGACTGAGGGGGCTGGGGAGCCGATGGAGCTGCGGGACATCGAGATCTTCCTGGTGCTGGCCGAGGAGCTGCACTTCGGCCGGACCGCACAGCGGCTGCACGTCTCCCAGGCCCGCGTCAGCCAGGTCATCAAGAAGCAGGAGCGGCGCATCGGCGCCGAGCTCTTCACCCGCACGAGCCGCACCGTACGCCTGACCGAGATCGGCCGGCAGTTCCGCGACGACCTGCAACCGGTCTACGCGGGCCTGCACGAATCCCTGGAGCGGGCCCGGCTGGCGGCCCGCGGCATCACCGCACAGCTGCGCGTCAGCATGATGCCCTTCAACATGCCCGAGCTGCACGCGTACTGGAAGGCGTTCCGCGCGCGCCACCCGCAGTGCGAACTCCAGATCCGCCTGGAGACCTTCAACGACGTGTTCGGCCGGCTCCGCTCCGGCAGCACCGACGTACTGGTCACCTGGCTGCCGGTCGAGGAGCCGGACCTCACCGTCGGCCCGGCCTTCTGCACCGACTCCCGCGTCCTCGGCGTGCGCGCCGACCATCCGTTCACCCGGCGGGAGTCCGTGCCGCTGGAGCTGCTCGCCGAGTACCCGCACGCCACCTCCCTCGACGTACCGGACTACTGGGAGGACAGTTACCTGCCCTTCTACACTCCACGGGGCAAGCCGATCGAGCGCCTCAAGCTGGCGGACAACTCCGACGAGCTGGTCAGCCTGATCGGTATGGGCGAGATCATCCACACCTTCCCCAGCCATGTGACCAAGTACTGGGGCATGTCCCACATACGGTGGCTGCCCATCCCCGAGATCGGGAACCTGACCTTCGCCCTGGTCTGGCGGACCGAATCCGAGAACGACCTCATCCGCGCCCTGGCCGCCACGGTCCGGGACCTCGGCGTCTGCCACTTCTGACGTGGCACCGGCCGTGTTCCACGGCCCGAACCGGTCGGTGAGCGCCGGCGGCCGGGCCCCGGCCGGGTCTTGACGGGACCAGTCCCTTGCGGTGCAAGGTAATCACTGACTATCTTGTGCCGCATGACAAAGGACCTGTCCGCGGCCGGTGACCAGCGGCGCAGTCAGCTCCTGCGCGGCGTGCTCGACCTGTGCCTGCTCTCGCTGATCGCCGAACGGCCCCGGTACGGCTTCGAGTTCGCCGAGGCGCTCGCCGCCGGCGGGCTGGAGCTGGTCAGTGACGGCAGCATCTACCCACTGCTCGCGCGGATGGAGCGGGCCGGGCTCGTCTCCTCGTACCGTGCTCCGTCCCCGAGCGGCGGTGCCCCGCGCAAGTACTACCGCCTGACGGAGGCGGGGCACGCCGAGCTGAGCGGCGGCCGCGCCGACTGGCTCGCCTTCGCCGGGCAGGTGGGCCGCGTCCTGACCACCACGGAACCCACGGGGGGAACCACTCCATGACGAACACGCAGATCCTCGCCGCCTGCCGCAGCAACTGGGAGTACCGGGGCATCGACGACGCCTCGGTGAGGGAGATGCTCGACGAGCTCTCCGCGCACCTGGAGGACGCCGAGGCAGCCGGCCGCACACCACGGGACGTCGTCGGCGACGACGTCCGTGCCTTCGCCGCCGCTTGGGCGCGCGCACGCGCCCCGCTCCCGCGCCGGGTGCTGCGCACCGCGTCCCTGGGGTGCTTCGTGATCGGCTGCGTCCTGCTCCTCTCGTACGTGCCCCGGTGGACCACCAGCCTCGACGTGACCCCCGGATACCTCGCGTTCTGGGCGGTACTCGGCACGGTCACCGTCGTCTGGGAGCTGCGGCGCGGCAACCTCGGCATAGGCCGGAGCTGGGCGGTCGCCTGCGCCGCCGCCCTGCCCGCGGCGCTCCTCACGGACCGGCTCGCCGGTGACGGGGTGCTGTTCGAGCTGCCCCTGTGGGCGGCGCCGGTCCTGCTGCTGCCCGGATTGCCGTACGCCGTGGCCGACGTGCGGGCCAGGAGGAGCGGCCGGGCCTGAGCCCGGGCCCCACGCGGGAGCGGAGTCCGCCCGGCGGGCCCGGTGGGCGGACCGTCAGTAGAGGCGGTTGACGACGTTGCGCATCGTGGTGTTCTTGAAGTAGTCCACCGGCGGGGCGCTCCAGTTGCTCTCCCACTCGATGAGGGTGACGGTGTCACCGTCACGGCCCACGCCGAACAGGTGGTTGTGGTAGAGGCTGGTGTCGAAGGTGTAGGTGAGGCGCATGCCCTGGACGGTGACGCCCTCCTCCACGTCCACCGCCCCGTAGTCGTATCCGGTCACCACGGTGTTGGGCCCTTCGTAGAGCCGCGGGCAGTCCGCGTAGGCCTGCCGGGCGCGGACCGCGAAGGCGGCGGCCTCGGCTTCCGTCTCGAAGACCACGGTGTTCTGCCTGCCCGCGGCCGTCTCGGACGTGGCGACCTCGCGGCTCCACACGTTCACCTCGGGCGCCTGGTCGTCCGGCCAGAAGCCGAAGCAGGTGGTGAAGTTGTTCCAGCCCCGCACGGCCGGCGCGCCGTACCAGGTCGTGCCGTCCTTCGGCATGTCGGACAGGTACACCATGCCCGGCCGCGGCCGCCACTCGACGGCGGCCGCCTCGGCCCCCGACGCCAGCGCCGTCAGTGCGGCGGCCACGGCCGCCGTGACCGCCGCGCGCATGCCCTTCCGTAGTGCCATGAGATCCGGTCCCCCTGTTGGTCGTCGGTCTTCGGTCGTCGGTCGTCGGTCCGCGGGCTCAGCCGGTGACGGTGTAGCCCAGCGGGCCGCCGACGATCTGGCCCTCGCAGTTCGGGTCGTTGGACTCGAACAGTTCCCGCGACTGGTTGACCAGGCAGCGGTACACCGGGGCCCCCGCCACCCCGGCGGGCGGGCCGTCGTGGATCCAGCCGAGGCGCGTCACGTACTGCTGTCCCTCGCAGTTGACGTCGCGGGAGAGGAAGTTGTCTCCGCGCACCACGCACAGGTAGACGGGGTTGGTGCCCGGGGCGGCACTCGTGAGCAGACGGCCCAGGGAGCCCTCGCGGTTGTAGCCGTCGGGGACGTGCCAGACGCTGCTGAGGTGGTCCTTGCCGGGCTTCAAGTACCGGTCCAGGGAGAGCTGGGCGGCGCTGACAACCGGCTCGCCCACGCAGGTGATCTCGCGGGTCGAGGTCCAGTACCCGCCCACCTGCTGGAAGTCCGTGCCGTTGGTGATCCGGCACTGGTTGCTGCTGAAGCCCGTGGCGGCGGCCTGCGCGAGGGCCGCTTCCAGCGCGGCGCGCTGGGCGATGTTCAGCGGCCCGCCTCCGATGCCGGTGTAGCGCAGTTGCACGGGGCCGACGGAAGCGGCGGTCGCCTGGGCGCCGGTGGCACCCGCGATGAGGCAGGTCGCGGCGGCTAAGGCCACGGCGGCCGGGCGCAGCCGGCCTGACAGGGACGATCGGTTCAACGGAACTCCTCCTGGCGGCAGTGGCGGTCTCCTGTCCGGGGACCGTCTTGACGCCGGGAAACGTATCGAGATCCACTGAACGCGCGGCACCCGCCAGTTCAGGGGGGTGGCGCGGCGGGGGATCATCTGCGCGGGGGGTGGGGAGTGGGGCTTGGACGTGCGCGCGCCGTGGCCGTCACGGTGGTCGGGCTCTTTCGGGTGGCGCACCTGATCTTCGCGGCCAGTGTGGTGGGCGGGGGCGGGGTCGACGTGGGGGCGGTGGGCGTCTTCGCCGTCGTCTGTGCCGTCAGCGCGGCCGTGTACGGACCGGCCCTCGTACGGGGCCGGCTGCGCCCCGCGTGGGTGTGGGCCGACGTGCTGGTGACGGGCTGTGCGCTGCCGTGGGCCGCCCTCGCCGTCCTGGGGGCGGGTCCGGCGGTGACGCCCCACGGCTGGCTGATGGTGCAGGCTCTGTCGGCGGCCACGGCCGTCGTCGTCGTGCTCGACTGGCGCGGCCTCGCCGGGGCGGTCGCGCTCCTGCTGTCCACGTCGCTGGCCCTGTACGGGGCGGTGCCGGGCACCGGCTCGGAGGATCTCCTGCGGCACGTCGCCGCGCTCCTCGAGTGCGTGGTGCTGGCCGGAGCCTGCTGGTGGTACCTGCGTCGGCAGGGGACGCTGCTGGACACCGCGCAGGAACGGGCCGTCGTGGCCGAGGTGGCCCGGGCGCGCCAGGCCGAGCGGGCGGCCCACCACGCGGCGCTGCACGACACGGTGCTCGCCACGCTGTCCACGATCGCCGCCGGCCGGGTGGACGCCAACGCGCCGGCCGTCCGGGACCGGTGCGCGCGCGAAGCGGCCTACCTGCGGCGGCTGGTCCAGTTCGAGGAGGGCCCGCACCGCCGCTCCGGTCCCCCGCCCGAGGGGGTGGTGGGGGTCGGCGCCTCCTTGGAGGAGGTGGTGCGCTCGGCGGAAGGGCTGGGGCTGGTGGTCGGCGCCCAGTACCACGCGGTGCCGGAGGTGCCCGCGCACGTCGCCGGGGCGCTCGCCGCCGCCGTACGGGAGGCGTTGAACAACGTACGCAGGCATGCCGGGACCTCCTCGGCCTACTGCACCGTGGTGGGGAGCGAGGGGGGTGTGGTGGTGACCGTGGCCGACCGCGGTGCCGGGTTCGACGCCTTTGACGCCGCCCGCCGCGGTGCCGGTACCGGCCTGCGGCGTTCGGTGTACGGGAGGATGGCTTCCGTCGGGGGTGCGGCCTCGGTCGACAGCCTCCCCGGTGAGGGGACCGTCGTGGAACTGCGGTGGCCCGCGTGATCGACGTGGCCGTGGTGGACGACGACCGCATGCTGCTCGACGGGTTGTGCTCCTGGCTGTCCGGGCAGCGGAAGCTGCGGCTCCTGGGGACCGCCGCCACGGTGGAGGAACTGCTGGCCGGTCCCGCGGCGGCTGCCGAGGTGGTGCTGCTGGACCTGGTGCTGCGCGACGGGTCGGTTCCCGAGGCGAACGTGCGGCGGGTGCGCGAGGCGGGAAGCAGGGTCCTGGTGATCAGCACGGTGGCGGACCGTGCCAGGGTCGTGGCGGCCGTGGCGGCCGGAGCCGACGGCTACCTGACCAAGGACCACGCGCTGGACACCCTGGTCGAGGCCGTCGAGACCGTGGCCGCGGGCGGCACGGTGCACTCCCCTGAACTCGCCTTCGCCTGGTTCAAAGACACCGGTCCGGCGCGGCCGCGCCTGGCTCCGCGCGAGCGGCAGGTCCTGCGCGACTACGCGTCCGGGCTGACCCTGAAGGCGACCGCCCGGCGCGCGGGGATCAGCGTCAACACCGCGAAGTACTACCTGGACCAGGTCAAGGAGAAGTACCGTCAGGAGGGCCGCCCGGCCCACACGAAGATCGAACTGGCCCAACGGGCCCACGAGGACGGTTTCTACACCTGAGGGACGCGCCGCCGCCCGGGTGCGGGCGCCGAGCGGGCTCAGCGTCGTGGCGCGTCGGCCGGCGGGCGGGGTGTCAGGGGCGGAGCGCGTGGACGCCCTCGTCGTTCGCGAAGTACAGCAGCCCGTCGGCGGCGAGGGGCGGGGGCCCAGAGGTGCTCTTTCCCGCACTCAGCCGCCAGAGAGCCTTGCCGGTGCGGGCGTCATGGCAGTACCAGTCCCGCAGGTAGCACACGAACAGCAGGTTCCCCGGAGCCACGCCCGCCCCGTAGGAGGCGTCCCGGCGCTCGCTCCGCCAGCGTTCGCGGCCGGTGCGCGCGTCGTAGGAGCGCAGTGTCGTGCGGTCGTCGTCGAAGCCGCCGTCCTCGCTCCAGCACAGGTACGCGCAGTCCTGGTCGGCGGCGAGGGCGGCGCTTTCGTTGAGGGTGGTCGAGAAGGCGGGCGCGGTCCAGCGGAGCCGGCCCGACGTGGCGTCGAAGGCCTGCAGCCGCTGTGCGTCGCCCCTGCGGCGGCCGGGCGCGCTGATGTGGACGGCGTCGCCGTGCGCCACGGGCACCGAGGCGTGGGCCGCCGGTGCGGTCCAGCGGACGGCGCCGGTGCGCGGGTCGTACGCCACCAGCTCCGAGCCGATGCCGACGTTGCCGTTGCGCCCGAAGAGCAGTCCGGCGGCGGAGGCGTCCGGGGTGCACCGGCCGCCCGGCGCCCGCGGTGCCGCCGACCAGCGAAGGCGCCGGTGCGCGGGTCGAGCGCGGTCAGGCTCCCGTCCGGCGGGTTGGCGTACGCGAGGCCGTCGCGCACCTCCAGGAGCGAGGCTTCGATGTGCCACAGCAGGTCGCCGTTGCCCGTGTCGAGCGCGTACAGGGCAGGGGGCGGCGGGTCGGGGTCCTCGTCGTGGGTGTACGGCCAGAAGCTGACCAGGGCGGTGGAGCCACTGGTCCGCACTGCCCCCGCGGTGGGCTTCCGCAGGCGGCTTCCGGGAGTCTGGCGCCACATCGGCTCACCGTCCGCGGTGCGCAGCGCGTGCACGGCGCCGCCGTCCGTGGCCACGAACACCGCACCCGGCGTCACGGCCGGTGCGCCGGGGAGGGCTCCGGCCAGCGGTGCGCGCCAGCGCCGGCGGCCGGTGGCCGCGTCGACCGCGTACAGCCCGTCCATCTTCGACCTGACGTAGGCCACTCCGTCCTGGTGCACCACCCCGGCGTGGTCGAGGCCCTGGCCGCTGCCGTCCCGGTCCAGCAGGGGCAGGGTCCACAGCGGCTCGCGGACCGGCGGTGCGGCGGTCCCGGGCGCACCGCCCAGGACGTCGCACGCGGAGGTGGTGAGGGCGGGCCCGCCCGCCACACCGGCCGCCAGCTTCAGGACCTGGCGGCGGCCGGCCTGCTGCTGTCGTCCCCCCTATGTACGCATGGGGGCAGGCTAGGCGACGGCCGCGGGCGGCGGCTACGTCCGCCGGACGGTGACCGCGTCCGCCTGACGGGGAACCAGGTGCTCGGCCTCGGGGGGCGCTGCTCGGGACGGGGGCCGCTGTGCGTTCAGCGGGCACCGGGGGCCGGCCGGGGCGGGCCTACGGGGGCGTGGACGCGGCCCGGGCCGTGCCTGCGGCCGGACGACGGAGCGGTGCCGTGCCGACGGCCCGCA
Organism: Streptomyces sp. NPDC029122; assembly: GCF_055569445.1. NCBI lineage: Bacteria > Bacillati > Actinomycetota > Actinomycetes > Kitasatosporales > Streptomycetaceae > Streptomyces > Streptomyces sp. NPDC029122. Next base: position 80,164 of record NZ_JBVHWK010000001.1, read on the forward strand.
AGCGGCACCGGGGAGAGGGGTGCCGCTTGCGGTCACCGGCCGCGGGGGTTCCCGCCGGTCCGGTGAGACGTGCCGTCGCCACTGGCCCGCATGTCCCCGATCCGGGTGCTCAAACCCCGCCCGTGTCAACGGACTTGGGACCTGGCGCGGGGGCGTCGGGGGCGCTGCGGTCAGACGTTGCCGCGCCAGGCACCGGTTTCGCGGCCGCGGTCCTCGATGAAGTGCTTGAACCGCTTGAGGTCACCCTTGACCTGACGGTCGACGAAGCCGAGCTTGTCGCCGATGTTCTCGGCCATCCCCTCGGGGTCGAAGTCCATCATCAGGGTGACCTCGGTATGGGCCGGGTCGATCGGGCGGAAGGTGACCAGACCCGACTGCTCCGTCTCGCCTCCCACGGTGACCCAGGCGACCTTGCTGTCGGGGACCTGCTCGGTGATCTCCGCGTCGAACTCACGCTGCACGCCGCCGACCTTCGTCACCCAGTGGGTGAGCGTGTCGGTGCGCTGCTCGATGTGCTCGACCCCGTCCATGAACTCGGGGAACGACTCGAACTGCGTCCACTGGTTGTAGGCGGTGGTGATCGGGACGTTGACCTCGATGGATTCCTTGACCTGCGACATGACCGATCCTCGTTCCTCGTGTGGGCGGACGCCCGCCCGCCCCGTTCGGGCGGGCGGGCGGAGAAGACTCGTAATGCCTTCCCTCCAGGCGCCCCTGCCCCTGCCGGGCCGCAGCACACCACCCTCCCGGAAAACGGACGGCGGGCGTGTCGGCGCATCCGGCCCCCTCCCGCTCGCACGCCCGGCGCCGGCGCCGTAGGGCGGCTCCTCACCGCCGTACCCGGAATGCGCCGGCGGCCGGTGCCGGGCAGGGTGGTGCACCCGCCCCCTTCACGTCGGAGGTACGAGGGTGACGCCGCAGAAGGTCAGCACGGTGCCGGATCCCCCGACCGCCCGGGCCGGCTCCGTCACGGCCCGCGGCCGCCGGGGGGACCTGGTCCGGCTGGGGTCGGTCGCCGCCGCGTACGGCGTCGTCCAGCTCCTCCTCGTCGTACCGGGTACCGGGCTGGGGTGGACGAGACGGTGTACGTCAGCCAGGTGACTCCTGAGGCCCCGGCCGCGTTCTTCAGCGCCCCGCGCGCCCGCGGCATCACCTACCTGGTCGCCCCGGTCACCGCGCTCACCTCCTCCGTACCGGCGCTACGGGTCTACCTGGCCGTGCTGGCAGCGGCGGGGCTGCTGCTCTCCCTGTGGGTGTGGCGGGGGCTGCTCCCCACGCGCGTGCTCGCCTTGGCGGGCGGCCTGTTCGCGGGGCTGTGGATCACCCTGTTCTACGGGCCCCAGGCCATGCCCAACCTCTGGGTGGCCCTCGGCGCGCTGTTCACCGTCGGGTGTTTCCTGAGGGCGGCCCGGAATCCCCGGGACCGCCTCGCGGCGGCGGGTGGGGCGACTCCCCACCGCCCCGGTGGGCCCGTGACTGGCGCCCCCGTCCCCTGCCCGACCTGCCGGGCCGCCCCGGTTACCGCGCGTACCCGGCACCCCCGCCCCCGCCTACCGCACGACCCGCCGTGCGGTAGGCGGCCCCGGCCCGGCCGGGGCCTCCCGGCCGGGATGCGGCGGGGCTTCAGGCGGCCAGGCTGAACTCACCGCCCGCGGCGATGAGGGTGATGGCGGCGATCCCGGTACGGACGGTGAGGGGGGTGCCGCTGTTGGTGGTGCTGCCGTTGCCCAGTTGCCCGGAGCTGTTGCCGCCCCAGGCTCTGAGAGTGCCGCTGGACAGGGTCGCCAGGTTGTGGTTCCCGCCGGCGGAGATGTCCCGGACGCCGGTGAGGTTGACGACGGTGACGGGGGTGGCGCTGGTGCCGCCGATGCTGCCGTTCCCGAGCTGGCCGACGCTGTTGTCGCCCCAGGCCCTGACGGTGCCGGTGGACAGCAGGGTGCTGACCAGGGCGATGTTGTGGTCGTACCCGGCGTCGATGTCCCGGACGCCGGTGAGGTTGACGACGGTGACGGGGGTGGCGCTGGTGCCGCCGGTGCTGCCGTTCCCGAGCTGGCCCGCGCTGTTGTCGCCCCAGGCCCTGACCGTGCCGTTGGACAGCAGGGCGACGCTGTGGGTCAGCCCGCCGTCGATGTCCCGGACGCCGGTGAGGGGGGTGTTGGGGTTGCCGGGGCTGATGACCGTGACGGGGGTGCTGCTGGTGCCGCCGGTGGTGCCGTTCCCGAGTTGGCCGGCGCTGTTGTCGCCCCAGGCCTTGACCGTGCCGTTGGACAGCAGCGCGAGGCTGTGGTCGCAGCCGGCGGCGATCGCGATCACGCCGGTGAGGGGAGTGCCGGGGCTGCCGGGGTTGACGACCGTGACGGGGGTGTTGCTGGGGGCGCCGGTGCTGCCGTTGCCCAGCTGCCCGGAGAAGTTGTTCCCCCAGGCCCTGACCGTGCCGTTGGACAGCAGGGCGAGGCTGAACGAGCAACCGGCGGCGACCGCGGTGACGCCGCTCAGCTCCCGTACGGTGCCGGGGGTGAGGTGGTCGGGGGTGATGTCCGCGGTGGCGGTGCCGTCGCCGAGCTGCCCGAAGTCGTTGGCACCCCAGGCCTTTACCGTGCCGTTGGACAGCACGGCCAGGCCGTGACCGCCCCCGGCGGCGAGGCTGGTGGTGTTGGCGGCGGTCAGTCCGGCCACGGTGACCGGCGTGTGCCGGTCGAAGGTGGTGCCGTCGCCGAGCTCCGCGAAGGAGTTGTCGCCCCAGGACTCGACGCGCGGCACCTCGGCGGCGGCCAGTGACGCGGCGGGCAGCGCCCAGGCAGTCAGGGCGGCCAGCAGGGCGAGCAGTCTCATCGGCAGGGCGGTCGTCGGCCCGCGCCCTCTTGTTCGGGTCAGTGGCATGTGTCACCTCGGGTGTGGGGGGCGCGGCCGTGCCGGCTCACCCTTACATGGGGTGATGATTCTGTTCATGGAGTGACATTCGCGTGGGGTGCGACACTCACAGCCCGGCCGTTTTGCGGCAGATGCCCGACCGGCGCAGCCGATTACCCAGGGCACGCGTGGGCCCTGGGACGTCCTGTCCCGCGCGGGCGGCCGCGGAGACGCCCGGCCGGTGGGGCCCGCCTGATCACGGAGTGCCCTGGGGCATACGGGTCGCGGCCGAGGTGGGCTGGCGCTTCGTGGTGATCGCCGCCGCCCTGTGGATCCTGATGCGGGTGATCGGCTCCGTCCGGCTGGCCGCGCTGGCGTTCGTCGCGGCGCTGCTGGTCACCGCGCTGCTCCAGGCGACGGTCGCCCTCCCGCAGCGCTGGGGCCTGTCCCGGGGACCGGTCACCGCGGTCACGGCGGCCTGGCAGTGGTCCTGGCGGTAGCCTCGGGCGGGCTGGCCGCCGGCATCGGCGGGGCGGTCATGGCGGTCCCGCTGGTCGCCGTCACCAACAGGGTCGTCGGCCACCTCCGCGCCGGCGCGGGCGAAGACCCGGGCGCGGTACCGGACTCCGCCGACACCGGTCAGGACCGGGCGGCGGGCCGGCCTGCCCCGGGCGCGAACGGGAGCGCGGACCGGGATGCGGCCGGGTACGCGGACCGCTCCGCGGACCACTTCGCGGAGCGGGAGGAGGACCGGTACGAGGACCGGCCGGCGGCCCGGCGCGAAGCAGACCGCCCCGCGCCCGAGCCCCCGGGCCGCGGGGAGAACCCGCCGTAGCCGCCCGCCGCGGCGCGCGCACGCCGGGGTCTGCGGTGCGGTCCGCGGGTGCGGGCTGCCTCCGTGGACCGGGGGGCGGGGACGTGCCCGGTCAGGGCCGGCGGCCCGTGGTGGAGGCGAAGCCGAGCCAGGTGTGGCGGTTGTTCCACCAGCACCAGCCGACCTTGGGGGCGCCGCGCCGCTCGCGGCCGTCCCGCCCGGTGCCGTTGCTGATCCAGACCGCCGGCGTGCGGGCGTCCAGAGTGCCGTTGGCCTTGCGCAGGCGGGATCCGATGGTCATGAAGCAGCGGTTGCGCTCCAGGGCCTGCGGCTGCTGGAGCACCCAGTGGATGCCCTCGGTCAGCAGCAGCGGGCTGCGGCCCTCCCCGGTCAGGGCGGGCAGTGCCTCCTCCGGGCTCCAGTTGGCCATGCGGTCGCCCCGGTCGGGTGCGGCGACGAGGTAGAGGGGCGCGTCGGGCAGCTCCACCCCCTGGGGCGCGAACTGGTCGACGTCATGCATGTCGGTGACGACGAAGCCGGGCTTGTCCTGGCGGCGGAGCAGCGGAGCGAGGGCGGACGCGGGGGCCCGGTCCGGGTGGACGGCGAGCAGCACGTCCTCGCCGCCGCCGGCGGCGAAGGCCCGGATCTCGGCGGCGGAGATCCCGGCGAGCTCGGGTACGCCGAGCTCGATCAGGTGCTCGGCCTGGACGGCGAGTGGCGGAAGCGGGGGTACGAGGTCACCGGAAGCAGAGCCGGTTACGGGGGTGGGCACGGGCTTGGGCACCGTACTCCTTCGGTTCGTGGGCGAGGCAATGGACGTTTCGGGGCGGTTCGGAGGGCGGGTCATCGGCTCAGGTCCCGGAAGCGCTTGACCGCCAGGGGGAAGAACACCGCGATCAGGGCCGCCGGCCAGGCGACCGCGAGCAGTTCCGCGTGGGTGGCGGCCCAGGAGCCGCCCCCGGCACCGGGGTTGCCGAACAGGCCGCGTACGGCCGTGCACGTCGCCGACAGCGGGTTCCATTCCACGATCGCGCCCAGCCAGGCAGGCATCGACTGGGGTGCGGCGATGGCGTTGGACAGAAAGGTGACCGGCCAGACCAGGATCTGTACGGCCTGCACCAGTTCCGGCCTGCCCGCGACCAGCGCCAGGTGGATGCCGATCCAGAGCATCGCGAACCGGAGCAGCAACAGCAGTCCCAGCGCCGCCAGGAACGGAGCGAATCCGTGGTGCCAGCGCCATCCGATCGCGTATCCGACCGCGATCATCACGCTGAGGCCGACCGCCGACTGGAGCATGTCGGCGACGCTCCGTCCGACCAGGACCGCGCCGGAGTACATCGGCATGGCCCGGAACCGGTCGATGACCCCCTTGCCCAGGTCCTGGGTGACGGAGAGCATCGTCGCGTCGAGGCCGAAGGCCATGGTCATGGCGAGCATGCCGGGCACCAGGTAGGAGGTGAAGTCACCGTCGACGCCCCGTCCGCCCCCGATCAGGTAGCCGAACATCATCAGCATCATCACCGGGAAGACCAGCCCGACCACCACCTGACAGGGCCGGCGCGCCCAGTGGGCCAGCTCCCGCCTGGTCATCGTCCACGAGTCGGCTGCCGCCCAGCGCAGCTTCGAAGCGCTGCTGCCGCGCGCCGTTCCCACGGTGAGCGTCGCACTCATGCGGCCTCCTCCTTGGTCAGGTGGATGAAGACTTCGTCGAGCGTCGGCCGGCGCACCGCGATGTCCTGCGCCTCGATGCCGGCGGCCTCCAGGGCCCGCACCGTCTCGGTCAGGGCCCGCATCCGGTCGGTGACCGAGGTACTGACCAGCCGCCGGTCCTCGTCCACCACGGCCTCGCCGGGCAGGAGGGACGACGCGCGCCCCAGTTGCGCCGCGTCGTGCAGCACCACGTCGATCCGGTCGCCGCCCGTCATCGACTTCAGCTCCTCCGCCGTGCCCTGCGCGATGACCCTGCCGTGGTCGATCACCGCGATGCGGTCGGCCAGTTGGTCGGCCTCCTCCAGATACTGCGTCGTCAGCAGGACGGTCGTACCGCCGTCCACCAGCGAGCGGACCGCGTTCCACACCTCCGTGCGGCCGCGGGGGTCGAGTCCGGTCGTGGGCTCGTCCAGGAAGAGCACCTGCGGCCGGGAGATCAGTGACGCCGCGAGGTCGAGCCGGCGCCTCATGCCGCCGCTGTAGTGTCTGACGGCCTTGCCGCCGGTGTCCGCGAGCCCGAACCGGGCGAGCAGCTCATCGGCCCGGGTGCCCGCGCGGCGCGCGCCGAGGCGGTGGAGCCGGCCGAACATCTCCAGGTTCTGCCGGCCGCCGAGTTCCTCGTCCACCGCGGCGTTCTGGCCGAGCATCCCGATCCGCGAGCGCACCTCGCCGGCCCGGGTCCGTACGTCGGCTCCCGCCACCTCCACCCGTCCCTCGTCAGGGCGCAGCAGCGTGGACATGATGCGCACGGCGGTGGTCTTGCCGGCGCCGTTCGGACCCAGGACCCCCTGGACCGTCCCGGCCTCGACGGTGAGGTCGAGGCCGTCGAGCGCCTGATTGGCCCCGTACCTCTTGCGCAGGCCTTCGACGATGATCGCCGGATCACGGTCGGACAATGCACCCTCCCCCTTCTCGTCAAACTTGACTACCTGCCGAACAGTACGAGCTCCCGAAGAGTTAGTCAAACTTGATTACTCGGGGACTACCGATAGGCTAGTCAAAGTTGTCTTGAAGGGAGACGCCCATGTCAGCGATCCGGCTGCTGGTCCTCGGCGCGGTCCGCCAGCACGGACGGGCACACGGCTACCAGGTGCGCAACGACCTGGAGTTCTGGGGCGCCCACGAATGGTCCAACGCCAAGCCGGGCTCGATCTACCACGCGCTCAAGCAGATGGCGAAGGAGGAACTCCTCCTGGCGCACGAGGTCGCACCGAGCACCGTCGGCGGCCCTCCCCGGGTCGAGTACGAGGTCACCGACGCGGGAACCGAGGAGTACCTCACGCTGCTGCGCCAGGCCCTGACCTCGTACGACCAGAAGATGGACGTGCTCTCCGCCGGCGTCGGGTTCATCGTCGACCTGCCGCGGGACGAGGCCGTCGCGCTCCTCAAGGAGAGGATCGAGCGGCTTCAGCAGTGGCGGTCCTCGGTCACCGAGTACTACACGCCGGAGAACGGGCCCGGCCAGCTCGGCCACATCGGGGAGATCATGAACATGTGGCTCCACTCCGCCGACAGCGAAGCGGCATGGACCCGCGGGCTGATCGGCCGGATCGAGAACGGCGCCTACACCTTCGCCGGCGAGGGCGAGCCCTTCGTGGCCGTGCTCGCCGAGGGCGAGCCGAACCCGTACGCCACAGGACCCCACCCCGAGGACCTCCACTAGATCCTGTCTGAGCGGTCGCCGGCCCCCGCACTGACACGGAGTGGCGCATGGGGCGGTTTTCCGACCGGCGTTCGCACCGTCCCCGGAGCGTGGAACCGCGCGGGTCAGTCGCCACCCCCGGCGTGGCGGCCGTGGTCGCTCGCGAAGGACGCGAAGACCTCGCGCGCCGTACCTCCGACATGCAGGAAGCGTTCGTCGAGGATGGCGCCCAGGTCGTCCAGCGCCGCCCGCAGCACCGCGGCGGAGAGCCGGACGTCCGGGTGACGGGCGCTCGCCGCCTGGTCCGCCAGGTTCAGGGCCCAGGTGATCTGGCGGGCCAGGGAGGTGCGGTCGTCCCCGTCGTGGAAGTAGTAGGACTCGGCGTACTGCTGGAAGTCGACCGACACCACGGAGACGGCCCCGGCCAGGCCGTCGAGGACGGCCGCGCCCGCGTCGGCGTCGATCTGCTCCGTCGAAGGATGGGTACGGGCCAGGTGCGAGATCCTCAGGGCGAGGGCCCGGCGCCGGGCGAGGGCGGGGTAGATGCCGAGGGTCCAGGCCACCGTGGCGCTGAACAGGGCGAAGCCGGCGATGGCCTCCACGGGGGCGAGGATGCGCAGCCACCCCTCGGCGGGTGCGATGTCGCCGAGGCCGAGGGTGGAGATGTGGACCAGGGAGACGTACAGGGCGTCCGGGAAGCCCGCGTGCTCGGCGGGGCGCAGGCCGGGGGCGTAGGTGAAGGCCTGGGGCATGTGCGGCCAGTAGACGAGGGCCCATCCCACGACCGCGGTGAGGGCCCACACGGCGACGACGACCACCATCGCGACGGGGCCGGCCAGCCCTGAGGGCCGGCTACGGCGCAGCCGCAGGCGGGAGGACAGCCGCCAGAGCGCCGTCATGACCAGACGACTGAGGCCACCGTGGCGCGTGGGGTGCCACAAGGTATGGAAGACGTCCCGCAGGACGACCGACACGAGGACCGCGCCCGCGAAGGTGATCAGCCAGTTCATCCCGGTCGCCTTCCCCCTCATGGCCTGCTCGGCCCACCGCGGGAGCACTCACGGCCGATCGCCCTCACATGCCGTGTTCGCTCGGGCACACCGCGGATCCGGTCAACGATCGCATCACCGGCGCCGGGATGCGAGCCTCGACACCCCTCGGCAGTGACAACGGATTCGTCAGCCGCAGGCGCGGCGCACGGCGTCGAGGTGGACGAGCCCGTCCAGGACCTCGTCCGTGTCGCCGACGAAATCGATCAGGCAGGCTATCTCGTCGACGCCGATCGCTTCCATCCTGCGGACCACGGCCAGCGCGTCGTCCACGGTCCCGAAGAGGCCGCTGGTCTCGAAGTACCGGTTGAAGGACTGCTCGACGAGGAAGTCGATGTCCTCAGGGTCCAGGTCCCCATCGGGCTCCGGGGCGGTCCCGGTGCGTGCGGACAGGTTCACCGAGCTGCGCAGATAGTCGCTGAAGGGCTTTCGCACGATGCCGCGTACGGCATCGCGGTCGGTGCCGACGAAGGTGTGGAGCATCAGAACGACGTGGCCGTCGCCCTGGTGGGCGTCGGCGAAGGCGCGTCGGTACTCCGCGACACCGCGGGTGAGGTCGTCGACGTCCTGTCCGAGCAGGTGGGTGAGGAGGCCGACGCCCAGGCGGCCCGCCGCGCGGAACGTCTCGACGCTGCCGGAGGTGGTGAGCCAGACCGGCAGTTCCGGCTGCACCGGCGGGGGGAAGGTCCGCACCCGTACCGGCTCTCCCGTGCCATCGGTGAGGTCGACCTCCTCGCGCCGCCACAGCCGCCGGACGGTGTCGACCGTTTCGGCGGCTACCTGTTTGCGGTCCGCGTAGTTCTCCGGGCGCAGTGCGAAGTCGGTGCTGTGCCAGCCCGACGCGAACGACACTCCCACGCGTCCGTGCGAGAGGTTGTCCACGACCGCCCATTCCTCGGCGATCCGTACGGGCGAGTGCAGCGGGGCCACGACGCTGCCTGCCCGGATGGCGACGCGCTCGGTAACGGCTGCCACGGCGGCGCTGGTCAGCGCGGGGTTGGGGTATCCCCCTCCGAACGGGTGGAAGTGCCGTTCGGGGGTCCACACCGCGGTGAAGCCATGGGTGTCGGCGAAGCGGGCGCCCTCCATGAGCATCCGGTAGCGGTCCTCGTCGTCCTGGGATTCGTCCGCGAAATAGAAAAGGCTCAGGTCCATCGGGTTCTCCACGGTGTAGGGCGTAGGGCGGCGGCTCGGGTCACCGGATGAGGAGCGTGTGCAGCTCGTCGACGGTGCAGCCCCGGGTGGTCTTCGTGTCGATGGAGTGGGCGCCTACGTGGATGCGCGGGATCCGCCGCGCGATGGCGCGTGCCACCGGCTCGTAGAAGACCATGTTGAAGTAGAGCGGTTCCCGGTCGGTCCTGGCGTAGTCGCAGCCCCAGCACCGGATGACCCACGCGTCGTCGTGCTCCCAGATGACGCAGGCTCCGAGTGCCCGGCCGCCGGAGCGGGCGACCAGGGCGAATCCGCTGTCGTCCATGGCGAGGCCGAGTCCGGTGAGGTAGAACTCGATCTGCTCCACGGTGGTGGACCGCGCGTAGCGCTGTTCCACTTGGTGGACGAGCGGCGCGATCTCCTCGCAGACGTCCAGGACCGGTTCCTGGGTGACGACGATGCCGCTGTCCAGGAACCGGCGTCGTTCCTTGCGTATCCCGGCGCGGCGGCTGCTGGCCAGGGAGGCGACGTAGGCGTCGAAACTGTCCCAGGTGACGTCCAGCCCGGCGACGGGTTCGGTGTGCACCAAGGCCGTTTCGGCCAGGCCCGCTTCGGCCAGGGCCGCGGTGGCCAGCGATCGCTGTGCGGCATCGGCCAGGGGAAGCAGCACCGCGGCGGCGCCGTCGTGTGCGGCCAGGGACAGCGCGTGCTCGAGCAGCAGGCGCGCGCAGGTCTGCCGCTGCCGCGGGGACAGCGTCGCGGAGACCGCGAGCTGGTTGGCGGTCGCGCCGGGCGCACCGAGCAGGTGGACCGGTTCCCCGTCGCGCCAGGGGCTGTTCCGCGGGGTGAGGGCCGGTGGGAGTGGTGCGGTGACGCGGTAGACCGGCAGGACGGCTTCGCACCGTCCGTGGGCGTCGCGGGCCCGGAGGTACCGGACGGTGGTGCCGCGCAGGGATTCGGCGAGTTCGAGGCGTGCCAGCTCGGCGATGTAGTGCGCGGTCCCGCCGGGGACCGCCAGGCCGCCGAGGAGGTCCGCCTCGATGTCCTCGATGGCGTCGGCCTGCTCGATCCGCCAGGTGTGGTGGGGGGCCGGCGCGGTCACCGGAACGCCCGGCCGAGTTCGGCGATGCGGGGGACGGAGGCCAGGGCGAGCTCGGGTGCCACACCGAAGTCGATCAGGCAGGCGATCTCGTCGACGCCGAGTTCGGCGATCTTCTCGGCGGCGGCGGTCGCGTCGTCGACGGTGCCGAACAGGGCGTAGTGCTCGTAGTAGTGGCCGAGGGAGCGCTGGACGATCTCGTCGACGTCGGCGGCGCTGAGGGTCGCGGGGTCCAGTGAGGCCGCGCCTCGGCGCAGCGATCCGGCGATGAGGCGGAAGTTGCTCTTCAGGTAGGCGGCCAGCGGGCCGGTGACGCGTTCCCCGGCCAGTTCCCGGGTGGTGTCGAGGTAGGTGGGAACCATCACGACGACGTGGCCCGACCAGGAGTTGCCGCTGGCGCGGCGGACCGCCGCCCGGTACTCGCGGATCTTGTCGGCGAGGTCGTCCCGGTCCTGTCCGAGGAGGTACGTCAGCAGGCCGACGTTGAGTTCTCCGGCGGCCCGGAACGTCTCGGCGGAACCCGCGCTGGTGAGCCACATCCGGGGGAAGGTCTGCACGGGGGTGGGGTGCGCGGTGACCTGGACCTGCCTGCCGCCGCCGTCCTCGGCGGTCAGCGGGTCACCGCTCCACAGCCGTCGGACCTCCTCCATGGTCTCGGTCACCCGTCGGCGCCGGTCGTCATAGGCGCCAGGCCGCAGGACGAAGTCGGTGGCGTGCCAGCCGGAGGCGAAGGACATTCCGGCGCGGCCGCCGGAGAGGTTGTCGACCACGGACCAGTCCTCCACGATCCGGATCGGATCGTGGAGGGGGGCGACGATGCTGCCGGCCCGGATCTGCACCCGTTCGGTGACGGCGGCGATGGCGGCGCCCGCGAGGGCGGGGTTGGGGTAGAGGCCTCCGAAGCGGTGGAAGTGGCGTTCGGGCGTCCACACCGCGCAGAGCCCTTCCCGGTCGGCGATCCTGGCGCCTTCCAGCAGGAGGCGGTACTTGCCGGTGGCGGTACCGGCCGGGGGCCCGCTCCGCGCCGGGGGCTGCGCGGTGTCGTCGTCGGCGAAGTAGAACAGGCTGAATTCCATGGGGTCTCCCCCGCGGGGCCGAGGTGGCCGGGCGGATGGTCGTCGGGGTGGAGGGGGGCACGGCCGGGGGGCGTGGCGTCGGCGTCAGTGCACCGCGTCGAGCCCTCCGCTGCGCCGGCCCCGTCCGATCAGGAAGGCGAGCAGCAGGGCCGCGGCCGCCAGCCAGCCCACGGCCACGGCGGCCTCCAGGGCGAGCTGTCCTGCGACGTGTGCCGTCGGGGCGCCGTCGAGCAGGCCGCGCAGCGCGCGCAGGGCATGGGTGACCGGGAGCAGGCCGGCCAGTGCACTGATCGGCGCGGGCCAGAAGGAGGCGGGCACGTTCACGCCGGTGAACGCCATGAGCAGCAGGTACGCGACGTTGAGCGCGCCCCATCCGGCGTTGGGATAGCGCATCACCACGGCGCCGATGAGCGCGCCGTAGCAGTACGCGGAGAAGCAGGCGGTCAGCACGATGGGGACGATGGCCGCCGTGGCGGCTCCCGGCAGCGGGATGCCGAAGACGGGCACGATGAAGGCGGCCACGACCATGGAGCTGATGAACCCGCTGACCGGGTTGTTCAGGCTGCGGCTGAGCAGTGCGACGACGGGGTCGCCGGGGGCGGCGACGAGTTGGGTGAGGGTGCCGTTCCTGCGGTCGCGGACGATGGACAGGACCGAGGAGGTCGATTCGATGGTGCCGACGGCGACGATGTTGCCGACCGCGAGGTAGCGGACGGTGTCCTGGTCGCCGACCACGGTTCCGATCGTGGCGAAGAAGACCACCTGGAAGACCAGGCGCAGTCCCCAGCCGAAGAACCAGGACTGCAGGGTGTACTGGGAGCGGTATTCGGCGAAGCCGAGGAGGGCCGCGTTCCCGGCGATGCCCAGCCGGGAGGTGAGGGCGTTGTTCATGCGGCCATCACCCGTCCGGTGGTGCGGATCCGGTTGAGCACGGCGCGGGCGGACCACACGCCGGCGGCCAGGGTGCCCGCGCCCAGCAGCAGGATCGCGGTGATCTGGCCCAGGGGGTTGTCCATCGGGTCCGGCCCGGCTGCCGCGCGCAGCAGGTCGGCGCTCCAGGACAGGAAGATCACCCGGGAGAAGGGCTGTGACCACTCCGGGAGTGCGGCGATGGGGACGAAGACTCCGCCGAGCACGTAGACCGGGTAGTTGAGCGCGTTCTTGAAGGCGAGGGCGGTGCGTCCCAGGACGAAGACCGTGGCCATCACCGTGGAGGTGGCGGCTGTGGCCAGGCAGGTGGCGAGCAGCCCGGCCAGGAACCAGCCGGGGTGCGCGAAGGACAGATCGGCGTCGAAGAACAGTGCTGCGAACGCCCACGATTCGGCGAAGCAGACCAGGCCGAGGACGCCGACCGCGGCGCAGCGGCCCAGCAGGTTCGCGAAGAACGACGCGGGCGCGGAGAGCACCACGTCCAGGACGCCGCTCCAGCGGTCGGCGTCGATGATGTCTCCGGCCAGCATCAGGGACAGCGTCCACATCCCGGCGAGCGCGGGTGCCAGGGCGGCTTGCTGGTCCAGGTCCAGGCGTCCGCCGTGCCGGGTGATGGAAAGGAAGATGAGGACGTGGAAGGGGAGTGCGATGACGATGGAGACACGGCCGATCGCGCTGCGGAAGAGCGCCAGTTGCAGCCGGAACGCCGAGGTGAAGACCCTCATGCCGACACCTTCAGGCCGCGTTCGCCGAGCATGTCCACGTAGATGTCCTCCAGGCTGGGGCGGCCGGTCCTGATCCGGGTCACCCCGGCCTCCACCAACAGGGCGAGCACGTCGCGCGCGGCGGGCCCGTCGCTCAGCCGGATCCGGGCGGCGCCGGCGGCGGCGGGCTCGACGGAGGCGACCGCGCGGTGGGCGGCGATCTCCGCCAGGACGTGGCCGGGGGCGTCCTCGACGTCGATGTGCTCATGACGTGACATCAGCTTGCTGAGGGCTTCGGGGGTTTCCGTGGTCAGGATGCGGCCTTCGTTGATCAGGGTGACGCGGTCGCACAGCTCTTCGGCTTCGGCCATGTCGTGCGTGGCCAGCAGCAGGGACCGGCCTTCGTCCTTCAGGACGCGGACCAGGTCGCGGAAGGCGCGGGCGGCGACCGGGTCCATGCCCATGGTGGGTTCGTCCAGCACGATGAGGCGGGCCTGGCCCACCAGGCCCCGGGCCAGGTGGAGGCGCTGCTTCATGCCCCGGGAGAAGGTCTCCACCTTGACGTCGGCGCGGTCCGACAGTCCGAAGCGGTCCAGCACCTCGTCGACCTGCCGCCGGGCCTCGGCGCGGTCGAGTTTTTGCAGGGCCGCCCAGTAGCGCAGGTTCTGCCGTGCCGACAGGCCCTGGTAGAGGCCCCGGTCGCCGCCGAGTACGAGGCCGATCTCCCGGCGCACTCCGGCGGCCTCGGTGACCACGTCGTGGCCGTAGACGCGGACGGTGCCCGTGGTGGGGAGCAGGGTGGTGGCCAGGATCTTGACGAGGGTGGTCTTGCCCGCGCCGTTCGGGCCGAGCAGGCCGTGCACCTCGCCCCGGCCGACTCGCAGGTTGACGTCGTCGAGGGCGACCCGGGTGGTGCGCGGGCCGCGCCAGCCCCGGGTCTCGTAGACGCGTCGCAGGCCGCGGATGTCCACCGCGTCGGCGTGGGGATCGGGGGCGGGGGGTGTCTGCGGCATCTCAGGTCCTTCCGGGTGCGGGGCGGTGTGCGGCGTCGCGCAGCAGCCGGGACAGCGCGCGGCCCACCTCGGGGCTGCGGAGCAGGTCCTGACGGGGGATGTCGAACGCGTGCCGCCGGGCGGCGTGGCGGGCGGCGGCCCCGGGGGTGGAGGAGGTCACGGCGATCGGGCCGCAGGTCCAGGAGGCGTCGGTGGTGAGGTGCGCCGCGACCAGGTAGGCCAGGAAGTGCTCGAACCGGTCGGCGGATTCGGCGGCCAGTTCCTCGCCCAGCTCCGCCCGGGTGAAGGCACGGTTCGCCAGGTCCCGGTAGAGGCCGGCCAGGCGGGCGGCGGCTTCCACGGGGTCGGCCGAAGGAGCGGCGGCGTCCTGTGCGCGGCGCGTCGCCCTCGCCAGCTCGTCAGGGGTGAGCTCGTCCGCCAGTCCCTCGACAGCCCGGGTGAACTGGGCGTGGAAGGTGCCGGTTCCCGGCAGTTCGGGGTCGAAGAGGATCACCAGGGGCGTGGTCGGCTGGGTGGTGGCGAGCCGCGCCGCCAGGCCGAGCGCCAGCGGGCTGCCCATGCAGTATCCGAGCACGGCGCGGACCGGCGCGGGGCGTGCGGCCGGCGCTTCGGCCCACGGGGCCATGTACGTCTGGGGCTCCAGCGCGGTGCGGTCCCGCAGACCGGTGGCGGGGGGTACGGTCTCCAGCACCGTGTACGGGGTGTCCAGGTGCGCCACGAGTTCGGGGAAACCGGCGTCCGTCCTGCTCTGGCCGAAGTCCACGGCGAGCACGGTGCCCGGTGTTCCTTCCGCTTCGGGGGGCGCGGCCTCGGTGAGGGTGCGCCAGCCGGGCGTCTGCGTCATCGTGCTTCTCCTTCAACAGTCATGGTCACCGGCCGTGGCGCGGTACCGTCCACCGCGACCAGGCGGAACTCCGCGGTGCACTGCCCGTCGTCCTGGTCGTCGAGCCACAGGTCGCCCGGGCCGGGCAGCATCTCCCCCAGGTCGAGGCAGACGTCCTCCTCGGGGAGGGCTGCGGCGAGCCTGAGTGCCCGTTGCAGGTTGCGGACCAGCAGGGGGGCGTCCAGGTCCACGTAGAACGGCTTCGGTTCCGCGGGAGTGCGGGCGAAGACGTGACGGGGAACGCCCCGCGCCCGCAGGCCGGCCGCCAGGGCCTCGGCGGACCGGGCGCCGTGCAGCGCGGTGACCGGGATGCGCCAGCTCTCGCGGCAGATCACCATCTCGTCCAGCAGCACCCGTGGCCCGTGGGCGCCCCGGGGGCGGATCTGGAACCGGTTGACCACCAGGGCGGTCAGGAACTCGCCGAGCACCTCGGTCACCGGCGCGCACCAGGACCTGTCCGGGGGCTCCACGACCAGCTCCCCGTCGGCCTCGCGGACCCGCAGGGCGGTCGCGGGCCAGGAGACCGCGCCGCCCGGAGCTCCCGCGTCTCCGCCGAACGACCAGTACGCGTACGCGCCGGGCACGTGGACCGCGAGCGGCGGGTAGGTACGCGGGGACACTTCCGGCGAGTCGTTCGGCTGCAGGGCCAGGACCCGGCCGCCCGCCATGTCCTGCGCGACGGTGTCGCGCAGTTCGTCCCGGTCGTCGGCCTGGGTGTGGAAGACGCGGCTCTCCAGGGTGTTGAGCGCGACGTGCAGCTCGCCCAGGACCCAGCGCGCCGGGCCGTCCGGTCCCCCGGTCCGGGCCAGCATCACGTCGGGGCTGTGGTACCGGGCCCCGGACCAGGCGGGGGCCCGGTGCGGGAAGAGCGCCGCGGCGAGCGGAGCGAGCTCGGTGGTGCTCAGCCGTATTTCGCGGTCCGGCCCGGCACCCGCCGGGCGGGGTCCGGTGTCCAGCAGTTCGGCCCAGCGCAGCCGGAAGTCCTCCGACACCTCGTCGATGACGGTGCCCGGCGCTCCGGCGAGGACGTCGGCCACCCCGAGGTACAGCTCGCTGAGCGTGACCTCCCGCGAGCGCCCGCGCAAGGTGCGGTAACGGTCCCGGACCCGCTCTTCCACCGCTGCGGCGGCCTCCGCCGCAAGCCATCGCGAACTGTCCAGCAGCAGGGCCAGCGGCCCTCGCAGCGCTTGGGTCAGATCGCCGCCGATGGTCACGTCGAGGTCGCGGCGGCTGTCCTGGTACAGGTAGGAACGCCCGTACAGGGTCTGCTTCTTCTCCCTGTTTGCCGCCCGGCCGGTCGCCTCGCTCAGGTAGCCGCCCAGGTCCTCCAGCGCCCGGTGGGTCGCCAGGGCGTCCCCGGCCGCGCCGGCCACCGTGTCCCGTCGCCGGTCCAGCTCGCGCAGCTGCCCGAGCGGGCCACGGCTCGCCAGCGGGTCGGGAATCCGCTCCAGCTGCTCGCGCAGGCGGCGTTCGGGATGCTCGTCCAGCGGCACGGTGAACCCGACGGCCAGCACGCCGGCGCGGCGCAGCCGGTCGAACTCCGCCGCGACCTCGGCCTCCGGGTGGCCGTCGCCGACGGTCGCGCGCACCGCCGGGCCCGCCACGCCGTGCGCGCCGACGGCGGTGAGCAGGGCCGCGGTGACGCCGGTGGCGGATTCGGCCGGGCGCCAGGGACGGCGGATCACGGCGCCGTCGAAATGGACGGCCGGGTGCACGCGCACCGGCAGGTGAGGTGCCAGCAGCGGGTCGTCGCACCACGCCTCGGCCAGGGTCTCCAGCGCCCAGGTCTCGAAGTGGGTACTGCGGTGGCGGATGCCGCCGGTGCCGGTCTGGCGCAGACCGGTCGCCCGCTCGTCGAAGCGCGCCCAGGCGACCGGTCCGAAGAACCCGATGGTGTCGTTCTTGGCGCAGTACCGCTGCGCGTAGCGGGCCAGGAGCGCGTCCCGCTTGCCGCCGCGCTTGAGGTCGTGGCCGTCCCGGCGTGCGGTGGCGTGCCGGGCGACCCAGTTGCGCACGGCGGCAGGGTTCTGCCAGGCCAGTGCCTCCAGGTACCGCTCTTCGGAGAGGAACCGGCCGGGGCCGGAGCCGTGGGCGGCGAGGTCGTCCAGCCAGTTGAACGGCATGCCGGCCCCGCGCAGGGCCGACAGGCGCCACATGCGCCAGCCGGGGGCGAGGCCGAACAGCGGGTCCGGCGGCTTGCCGGTGCCGGTGTCCGGTGCGGTGTCCGCCATCTCAGCGGGCTCCCCTCGTGCGGAGCTCCGTCGCGAGGGTGCGCAGCGTGGGGTTGTCGAACAACGCCCCGATGCTCAGGTCGAGCGCGTAGTGCTTGCGGATGTGCATCATCAGCTCCACGGCGGTGAGCGAGTTGCCGCCGAGGTCGAAGAAGTTGTCGTCGGGCCGGATCGACTCCGTGCCCAGCGCGGCGTTCCACAGCTCCCGCAGCCGCTCCTCGACAGCATCCGCGCCGGTGGGCTCGGCTGCCGGAGCCTGTGCCGGGGCCGGGGACGGCGCCGCGGACGGCACCGGGCGGGCGGGGGCAGGGCGGGGAACGGACGGGGAGACCGGGGCGGACGCCGCCGGGGCCGGCGGCACCGCGCGCCCGACGGGGACGGGCATGACAGGCACGGGCGCCGCGGGCGGAACCGGCATCGCCGGCACGGCGACCGGCATCGGCAGTCCGTCACGGAACGGCGCGACCGTCACTTGACGCGGCGTCACGGAGTCGAGCAGGTCCAGGAGCAGCCGGACCCCGGTGTCGGGGTCGATGCCGGACTGCGCGGCCGGCGCGCCGTCCTGCCGGACACCGGACGCCGCGAGCGGGACGTCCGCCGTGGCGGTCGGCCCGGTGGCGGTGGCATCGGCGGCGGGCGGTGCGGCGACGGCCGGCTCGGCGGCCCGGAGGAAGGTGGCGTCCTCCACCCGGCGCATCGTGAACCCCTGGATCTCGGCGAGCACCGCGCCCTCCTCCGACAGCAGCGTCACGTCGGCGACGATCAGCCCGTCCGCGCTGTCCTGGCGCCGGATGTGGCTCAGCAGCCGGGCGGGCAGCGAGGCGGCGTAGAGCGTCAAGGAGCGGTACATGAACGGCAGGTGGAACGTGTCGCGCTCCGGGTCGCGGGCGTGGGACGTGGCGCAGTCCAGCAGCGCGGGGTGCAGGGCGTGGTCAGCGGTCTCGTCCGCGAAGACCTCGGGCAGCGCCAGGCGGACCAGGTGCTCGGCGCGGTCACCGGGGACGCTGTCGAGGGTGACGACGTTGTTCCAGCGCGGCCCGAGCGAGAAGAGCCGCTGCGGCTTCTTGCGGCCGGCGGCCGGGGGCCGCCGGACCGTGTGCCGGGCACGCAGCGCTGTGAGGTCGGCCTCCGTTCCGCCCGCCCGCGGCGCCTTCCCGGTGGCGCTGCCGGTGACGTGGACCTGCCCGCCGGCCGCGGAGCGCGAGGCCACCGTGAAGTGCCATTCCCCGTCGCCGGAGTCCGCCGGTTCCCAGGAGATCTCCACCTGGCAGCTCTCCTCCACGACCAGCGGCCGCAGGAAGACTACGTCCGTCAGACGGACCGGGTCGGGCCGGCCGTCGAGGCACTCGGCCCGGAAGGCCCGGACGACGAGGTCGAGGTGTCCGGTGCCGGGCAGTACGGCCTGTCCGTCGATGCGGTGCTCGTCGAGCGCGGGGCACTGGGCCGGGATCAGCTCGGTGCTCCACACCCGTCGCGCGGTGGCGTCCGGTCGCGGCCGGCCGTCGCGGGCCGCCAGGGCGGGCACCGCCATGCCGACGGTGTTCCACGCGGGCCAGTTGACGCTCAGCATGCGGCAGCCGGGCAGCAGCGGGGTGCCGGTGAAGGCGTCCAGGAAGGCGTTGGCCGCCGCGTAGTCACCACCGCCCCGCAGGCCGGCGACCGCGGCACGGCTGGAGAAGGAGACGAAGAAGTCGAGCTGCGGGCGGTCGGCGAACAAGCCGGCGAGTGCCACGGTGCCCTGCACCTTGGGTGCCAGGACCGCGCTCGTCTGCTCGCGGTCGCGGAACGCGAGCATCCCGTCACCGGCGACGCCGGCCAGGTGCAGCACCCCGGAGACCGGTCCGAAGCGGGCCACGGCGACGTCCGCGGCCCGGCGCAGCGACCGCGTGTCGGTGACGTCGCACGCGAAGACCCGGTACTCGGCGCCGGACGCGGTGAGTTCCTCCAGGTCGGCCACGAGGCGGGTGGTCCGCGCGTCCCCGGCGGCCAGCAGCCGGTCACGTTCCTCCCCCTCGGGCAGGCCGTTGCGGCCCAGCAGCACCAGGCGCGGTCGCAGCCCCGTCCGGGCAAGGCCCTTGGCCACCTCCATGCCCAGGCCGCCGAGCCCCCCGGTGATCAGGTACACGCCGCCGCGCCGCAGTGCGGGCCGGGTGCCGGGCACCGGGTGGTACTCCCGCTCGGTGCGGTGCCAGCGGCGGTCGCCGCGCAGGGCCACCACACCGGGGAGCTGCCACTCGCCCAGCTCGGCCACCAGGGCGTCCTCGCCGGTCCCGGCACCGATGTCCACCAGCTTGCACACCACGCGCTCGTCCTCCAGCGCCAGGGTGCGCAGCAGGCCGTGCGTCATGGCCTTGACGGGGTCCACCGGTTCCGCGCCCGAGACGTCCGCCGAGTTCTCGGTGAGCACCATGACGGCGGGCATTCCGGCGGCGCCGGCGTGCCGGGTCCCCTGCTGGGTGAGCGCGACCAGGCTGTGGAAGGCGTCGTCCAGCTGGCCGGGCACCGTGGCGGAGGTCGGGCGGGTCCAGGGGGCGAGGGTGAGGGCGTGCACCAGGACCCGGGGCCAGGTGCCACGGGCGGCCAGCGTGCGGAACATCCGCTCGAAGTCCTCCGGCGTTCCCGGGCGGACCCGGAATCCCGCACCGGTCTCCTCGTAGGCGTCACCCGGCTGGACGCGCGTGACGCGCAGTCCGGCCTGCTGCAGCGCGAGCGATATCTCCAGTGCCCGGCCGGGATCGGCGGGCAGCAGTGCCAGCGCCGGGACGTCCTTCGGCGGCCGGGGCGTCACCGTACGCGGTGCGTCCGTCCACGACAAGGTGCCGAAAGGGGAACCGGCGGCCGGCGGCTGCCCGTCCCCGTCCGGGGCGGGCAGTCCGCCGGGCTGCTCCACCGGGGCTGCGGAGTGCGCCGTGCCGGTCCGGGGACGCTGCTCGTCGGTCGCGGGATCCGGGGCCGCCGTGCCGGCGCTGTCGCGCGGGGCGGGGGCGTCGGCCCAGTGCCGGGACAGCTGGTAGGGGTATCCGGGGAGGGGGACGCGCCGGACGGGCTCGTACTGGCCGACGGCGTCCCAGTCCACCTCGTGGCCCTCGGTCCAGATGACCGCGAGCGCCTCCATGACGGAGCGCCAGTCGGCGCCGTCACCGTCACGGTCGTCGCGGCGACGCGGAAGGGTCGCGACCGCCGCGTGCCGGTCCTCGGCCATCTCCGGGTACCGGACGGCCAGCGAGGTCAGCGTGCGTCCCGGACCCACCTCCAGGAGCAGGTGGTCCCCGTCGCGGAGCAGCGCTTCCAGCGCGGGGCCGAAGTGGACGGGGTCCGCCACCTGGCGGGCCCAGAAGGCGGGCGTCACAGCCTCCTGCTCGGTGACGGTCCGCCCGGTGGCCGCGGAATGGATCGGCAGCTTCGGCGCGCGCAGTTCGACGCCTTCGAAGGCGCGCTCGAACTCCGCGGCGGCGGCCTCCATGAGGGGGGTGTGGAAGGCGTGCGAGGTCAGCACCGGGCGGCTCGCTATGCCTTCGCCGCGCAGGACCTCCGCGAAGGCCTCCAGCGCGGGCAGCGGTCCGGCGACCACCGTCTGCCGGGGGCCGTTGACGACGGCCACGGTCAGCTCCGCCGTCATCAGGCGCCGCACCGTGTCGGCGGGGGCCGCCACGGCGGACATGCCGCCGGGCTCCGCCCGTTCCATCGCCCGCACCCGGGCCGCCACCAGTGCGGCGCCGTCGGCGAGGCTGAACACCTCCGCGACGGCGGCCGCCGCCAGTTCACCGATGCTGTGGCCCAGCAGCCCGCGGGGACGGATCCCCCAGGCCAGCCACATCCGGCTCAGCGCGTACTCCACGGCGAACAGCAGCGGCTGCGCGAACGCCGTGTCCCGCAGGTCGTCGTCGCTCCCGGCGGAACGCCACGCCTCGCGCACCCCCAGGCCGTGCCCGTCGAGCAGGTCGAGGCATTCGTCGAAGGCGCGGGTGAACTCCCGCTCGGTGCCGTACAGGCCGCGGGCCATTCCGGCGTGCTGCGCGCCCTGCCCGGGCAGCAGGAACACGATGCCACGGGGCACGGCGGCACCGGGTCCCAGAACGGGCTGCCGCCCGTCCAGGCCGGTCAGGGCCGCCACGGCGGTGCCGGCGTCGGCGGCGACCACCGCCGCACGGTGCAGGTGGGCGGTGCGGCCCGCCTGGAGGGTGGCGACGCTGTCGGCGAACGCGTCGTCGCCACCTGCCAGCAGGTGCCGGGCGAGCCGGTCGCGGTAGGCCTGCTCGGCCTGCGGGCTCTTGCCCGACCACACCACGAGCCGCGCGCGGCCGTCGAGTGCGGTCTGCGTGGGCATCGGCCCCTCCTCGACGATGGCGTGCACGTTGGTTCCCCCGATTCCCAGGGAGCTGACCCCTGCCAGCCGTGGCGCACCGGCCGCGCGCGGCCACGGGGTGAGCTCGGTGTTGACCCGGAACGGCGAACTCTCCAGCCCCAGCTTCGGGCTGGGCTCGGTGCAGTTGACGCTGGGCGGCAGTTGCTCGTTCTCCAGCGACAACACCACCTTGATCAGTGCTGTCACCCCTGAGGCATGACCGAGGTGCCCGATGTTGCCCTTCACCGAACCGATCGCGCAGCTGCCCGGCTCCAACTCGCCGTCGGCCAGCCGCTGGTACGCCTGGGTGAGGGCGGCGACCTCGATGGGATCGCCGAGCGGGGTGCCGGTGGCGTGCGCCTCGACGTAGGAGATCTCGCGGGGAGCCACGCCCGCCATTTCCATGGCTTCCGCGACGACCGCGGACTGGCCGGTCACGCTGGGCGCGCTGAATCCGATCTTGCCCGAGCCGTCGTTGTTGACGGCGGTGCCGCGGATGACGGCCCGGATCGTGTCACCGGCCGCGAGGGCGTCGCTGAGCCGCTTGAGCACCACGACGCCCGCTCCGCTGCCGAAGATCGTGCCGTTGGCGTCCTTGTCGAAGGGGCGGCAGTGGCCGTCGGGCGTCATCGGGCTGCCCGGCGCCCACCAGTGCCCGTGCCCCAGGGGGAACTCCACGTCGGAGCCGCCGGCCAGGGCGATCTCGCATTCACCGTTGCGCAGCGCCTGCGCGGCCAGGTGCACCGTCAGCAGGGAGCTGGAGCAGGCGGTCTGCACGGTCATGCTGGGGCCGCGGAAGTCGAACTTGTACGAGACCAGGGTGGCCGCGTAGTCCGAGTTGTTCAGCACGCCCACGGACATGCCCGACGCGCTGCGCACCGTGCTGTGGTCGGCACCGGCCAGCAGGTCGACGTACCGGTTGACGCCGACCGAGCCGAATACGCCGACGTCGCTGATGCGCTCCGGGTCGTAGCCGGAGTTCTCCAGCGCGGCGTGCGCGGCCTCCAGGAAGATCCGGATCTGCGGGTCGGTCGACGTGGCGTCGCGCGGCGACAGGTCGAAGAACCGGGCGTCGAACTGGTCGACGTCGGGCGCCAGAGCGACCGCCTTGACGTAGCCGGGATCGTCCAGGGCCTCCGGCGGTACACCGGCCGCCGCCAGCTCCTCGTCGGAGGGGAAGTACACCGACTCCCGGCCCTCGCGCAGGTTGCGCCAGAAGGCCTCGGTGTCGCGGGCGCCGGGGAACCGGCCGGCGAGGCCGATCACGGCGATCGGCTCCAGCTGATCATTCATGGGTGCTTCGCCCCTCAAGGTGAATGCGTCGGCGGATCGCCCTGCGGCGTTCCGCGGCGTCGTGCAGGTTGGCGGTCGTGGCACCGGATGGGCGGTGCGGTGTCCGGGTCTCTCCGGCGCTCCGGTCGGACAGGAAGCGCAGCAGGGACCGGGGACTCGCGTGGGTGAACAGGTCGGTGACGGTGAGCGGGCCGGGCAGCTCGCGCCGCAGCGACTCGTGCAGCCGCAGCAGGGAGATCGAGTCGAGCCCGACGTCGAAGAAGTTCTCGTCCGGGCCGACGTCCTGGCCGACGAGCTCCCGCAGCCGCCCGGCCAGGACCGCAGCGGCCGGGTCGTCGGCCTGCGGGGGTCCGGCCCGGCCGTCGGACGGCCCGTCGGCGGGCGCTCGTCTCCCCTGCGGGGCCCGGGCGGCGGTCTCCTGCCGGAGCCCCGTGCCCGCGGTGACCACCTTGTGGTTGGCGTCCATGCGCACGTCACCGGTCAGCGTGATCGACGAGGGGACGGCCAGCGGCGGCAGCCAGGCCGACAGGTGGCCGCGCAGCCCGGCCACGGTCGGCGCGCTGCCGTCACGGGGCACCACCCACAGGGTGAGGGCACCGTCGGGGGTCAGCGCCGCACCGGCGTCCCGGACGTCGGCATGGCGCCGGGCGGCACTTTCGACCTCCTCCAGCCCGACCCGGTAGCCGTTCACCGAGACCTGCCGGTCGGTGCGCCCGTCCACGTGCACCCGGCCCGACGGGTCGAGCCGGCCCAGGTCGCCCGTCCGGTAGGTGCCCGCCGCCGGGCCCGGCGTCCCGTCCGGCCGCGGTGCGAACCGCTCGCCGGGCCCGGTGCCGTCGAGGTAGCCGGTCGCCAGCAAGGGTCCGCGGACGAGGACCTCGCCCCGCTGTCCGACTCCGGCCGGCCTCCCGTCCGGCGCCAGGACGACCAGGTCGGCACCGGCCGCGCCGGACCCCACCGGGAGGGCGGCCTCGGCGGGCAGTGTGGCGGCGACCGGGGCGTAGCGCGCGGCGACCAGGTGGGCGGAGGCGATCTGCGGCGTCTCGGTGGCTCCGTAGGCGTTGACGACGGCCGCCTGGGTGAAGGCCCGGATCCGGTGGGCCTGGCCCACGGTCAGCGGTGCTCCCCCGGAGATGACCAGGCGCAGTGCGTCCAGGCGCAGCGCGGGCCGCTCCTCGTGGGCGGCCGCCAGGAGCTCCAGCAGGGCGGGGGTGGCGTGCAGCAGCGTCACCGCGCTGCCGTGCAGCAGGTCGAGGAGGCGTGCGGGGTCGGTGCGCACGTCGGCCGGCGGCAGCACGACCGCACCGCCCGTGCGCAACGGTACGAACAGATCGCGCAGTACCGGGTCGTGCCCCAGGCCCGACAGCAGCACGGTGCGGTCCGCGGCCCGGGTTCCGTACGTCCGGCCGTACCAGCTCAGCGCGGTCTCCAGCGCCCCGCGCGGCACTTCCACCGCCGCGGGCGTGCCGGACGTGCCGGAGGTGAACAGCACATGGCTCGCACCGGGCAGCGTCCGGGCTCGCGCGGCCCCGGCCAGCAGCGTCGGCGGCCGGTCCGGGCCGTCGTCCAGCCGCAGTGTCCGCGCGGGCCGGACGATGTCGCGGCAGGCGGCCAGCCGCTGCTCCGGCAGCGTGCCGTCCAGCAGTGCGGCGACGGCGCCCGCGTGCCACACGGCGAGCAGCGCCACCGGAAGCCACACGCCGCGTACCGCCTCGACGGCGACCACGGCGTCCGGCTCCACGCCGTCGGCCACCAGCCGGGCGGCGAGCGTCGTCACCTGCCCGGCCAGCCAGCCGTACGGCAGGGCCGTGCCGTCGGCCGTCAGGAGCGCCGTCGCCGAGGGGTGCCGCGCGGCCACGGCCAGCACCTGGCCGGCGAGACCGGGCTCCGGTGCGAGGCGGGCGCGGGCGGGCGATGGCCGCCGCCGGGCGGCCCGGGCGGCACGGGAGCGCTGGGTGACCAGGCTGAGGTCGGCCAGCGGGACGTCCGCGCGTGCCAACACCTGGTCGAGCACGGCGGTGCACTGGTCGGCCAGCTCCTCGGCGACGTCGGCGGGGACCCGGTCCGTGGCGCGCACCAGATCCAGGCGGTAGGCCGGGCCGGTGCGGCGCAGGTAGAAATTGACGTCGAACAGCGCGGCGAAGCCGGGGACGTCCACGAGCTCGACGTCCAGCCCGGTCATCGACGGCGCGGGCGCCACCTGGCTGAGGTCGTTCACCCACACCTGGAAGAGCGGATTGCCCGTCGGCCGGGTCGGCACGCCCAGCGCCTGGACGATCGTGTCGAAGGTCGGCAGGCCGTGCTCCAGCGCCTCGACCTGGCGCTCCCTGACGTGCTGGAGGAACGCCGGGAAGCCGGCGTGACCGTCCACGTCGAGCCGTACCGGCAGGCTCTCGACGAGGAACCCGACCAGGGCGTCGTCGGCCGAGCTGCGCCGCCGCGAGGCGGGCATTCCGAGCACCACGCCGGAGCGCCCCGACCATGCCGCCAGCACGAAGGCCACACAGGCCAGGACGAGCACGGCAGGAGTGACCGCGTGCTCGCGGGTGAACGCCTCCATCTGCCGGGTGCGGTCCGCGCCCAGGGGGCGGGGGTGCGTCTCCCCTCTGAAGGTCGGCCGGTCCGGTCCGGGCAGTCGGAACGGCAGGTCGCTGTCGCGCGGGGCGTCGGCCAACCGGCCCCGCCAGTACGCGAGATCGGCCGTCCAACGGGATCCGCCCACCGCGTCGCACTCGGTCTCGGCGTGGTCGGCGAACCGGGGGGCGGGCGGCAGCTGCGGGGGTTCGTCGTGCGACCTGGCGTTGTACGCGGCCGCGAGGTCGGCCAGCAGCAGGTCGAGCGTGTGCTGGTCGGAGATCATGTGGTGCAGGGACAGGACCAGGACGTTTTCGTCGACCGTCCGCGAGCGCAGCAGCGCCGCGTGCCACAGGGGAGCGCCGGTCATGGCGATGGGGCGCTCGGCGGTCTCCCGTACGAATGCCGCGACAGCGGTTTCCAAGGGGCCCTGAACGGTGCGCACGCGCAGATCGGGACGGACGGCGTCCGCGTAGACCAGTGAGGGTTCGCCGTCGGCGACGCCCGTCGGCACGTCGACCGAGGCGCGCAGGGCGTCGTGCCGGGCGGTGAGGTCGGCGAGCGCTGCCCGCAGCGCGGGCAGGCTGAGGTGCCCGCGCAGCCGCAGGGCGGCGACCACGTTGTACGCGGCGGAGTGCGGGTGCAGGCGGCTGAGCGTCCACATCCGGCGCTGCGAGGGCGCCAGCCGGGACCGGGACCGGCCGGAGGCGGGGAGCGAGAGGGGCCGGTCGGCCCCGGCCGCCGGACCGGATCCGGCCGGCCGGGCGGTGACGAGCTCGCGCAGTCGGGCCAGCGACGCGTTGTCGCGCAGCAACGAGGTGAGGGGGACCTCCACGCCGAAGCGCTCGCGCACCCGTGCCT
Organism: Streptomyces sp. NPDC029122; assembly: GCF_055569445.1. Taxonomy (NCBI): domain Bacteria; kingdom Bacillati; phylum Actinomycetota; class Actinomycetes; order Kitasatosporales; family Streptomycetaceae; genus Streptomyces; species Streptomyces sp. NPDC029122. Next base: position 106,390 of record NZ_JBVHWK010000001.1, read on the forward strand.
TGAGCCGGACGGCCGCCCATGAGGTGCCACCGTTGCTGAGGAAGCCCGTGTCGTCCCCGTACGCTCCTGGCGGCAGCTCCAGCAGTTCCCGCCACAGCCGGGCCAGCGCGTCGGCAGCCGGTTCGCCGGTGCCGGTGGTCCCCGGGGCGGAGGCCGTCGCCACCGGCGCCGGCGGCACGCTCTTGCGTGCGGTCTTCTTCTTCCTGCTCACGCCGCGCCACCCCCCGCCGGCGCCGGCCGGGCGGTGCGGCGGGCGACCAGATGGGCCGCGAGCGCGGAGGGGGTCGGCGCGCCGAAGACGTCGGCCAGTTTGACCCGGGTCTCGGTCACCTTCTCGATCCGCCGTACGAGGCGGGCCGCGAGCAGTGAATGGCCTCCGCTCACGAAGAAGTTGGTGTCGGTGGTGACGTCCTCCCGTTTCAGGAACTCGCCCCACAGCGCCACCAGCTGCCCGGCCAGCGCGTCACCGCTCCGCGCGGCGCCCGCGTCCTCGCCGTCCGCGGGTCCGGCGGGGGTCCCGGCCGCGGCATCGGGCACGGACGCGCGCCGGGCCCGGCGGGCCAGGGCCGTCTCCGTCAGCGCCCGGTAGTCGACCTTGCCGTTGGGCGTGGTGGGCAGGCCGCTCACCGGCACCACATCGTTGGGGACGAACGAGGCGGGCAGGACGGCACGCGCGTGGGCCCAGACATCCGGGACGATCTCCTCGCCGCGCGCGGTGTGGACGAAGAGCACCAGCCGCCCGTCGGCCGTCGGGTCGCCCGCGATCACCGCGGCCGCCGCGGAGACTCCGGGGCATCCCGCCATGGCGGCCTCCACTTCGCCCAGTTCGATCCGGTTGCCCCGGAGCTTCACCTGGCGGTCGGCACGGCCCAGGACCTCCAGCGTGCCGTCGTGCCGCCACCGGGCGAGGTCGCCCGTGCGGTAGTGGCGGCCGAAGCGCGGGTGGTCACGGAACCGGTCCGCCGTCAGCTCCGCGTCCCGGTAGCCGAGGCCCACGCCGTCCCCCGCGACGCACAGTTCGCCGCGCAGGCCCGGGGGCAGTTCGCGCCCGTCGGGGTCGGAGACGAAGACGGTGGTGTTGGCGATCGGGGTCCCGATGCTCACCGCACCCGTCGGCCGCGCCCGTACCTCGGCGGCGGTCGACCAGATGGTCGTCTCCGTCGGCCCGTAGACGTTGTGCAACCGGCAGCCGGTGTCCAGCAGCCGGCCCGCGAGGGCGGCGGACATCGCTTCGCCGCCGCACAGCACGTGCCGCCCGGCGAGGCGGCCGCCCGCCTCGTCCACCACGAGCCGCCAGGTGGTCGGGGTGGCCTGGACGACACGGATGTCGTGCCGTTCGACGAGTCCGAAGAGGACGGAGGCGTCGGTGCGGGCCTCGTCCGGTGCGACCACGACCCGCCCGCCGCACGAGAGCGGCAGGAAGAGTTCGAGCGCGGAGATGTCGAAGGCGAACGTCGTGAGCCACAGGACGGCCTCGCCCGGAGCCGCCGACACGGTCCGCGCGAAATGCCCGACGACGTTGGCGAGGTTGGCGTGGCTGAGTTCGACGCCCTTGGGCCTGCCGGTGCTGCCGGAGGTGTAGATCAGGTAGGCACGCTCCCCCGGCGTGGGCACGGTCCCCAGGCCCTCCAGCGGGCCGTCCAGCGGGCCGTCCAGCGGGCCGTCCAGCGGGCCGTCCAGCGGGCCGTCCGGTCCTGGCTCGGCGAACGGAAGGACAGCGCACGGCCCATTGGTCCAGTCCCACCCGCCGCGTCCCAGGAGCACCTTGGCACCGGAGTCCTCCAGCTGGTGGGCCAGCCGCTCACGGGGGTGCGCCGGGTCCAGCGGCAGGTAGGACGCCCCGGCCAGCCATACTCCGAGCACCGCTGCGGCCAGCGCGGCGCCGCGTGTGGCCTCGACCGCCACCACGTCACCCGGGAGCACGCCCGCCGCGCCGAGGGCCGCCCGGGTGGCCTCGGCCGTACGCCACAGCCGGCCGTACGTGACGTCCTGCCCGCCGTCCACGACGGCCACCGCACCGGGCTGCTCCGCCGCTCGGGCGGCGATCGCGGCCAGCACGTTGGCCGGAGCGACGGCCCGCTCCGTACGGTTCGCGCGCTCCAGCACCGCGCGGTCCCGCCCGCTGGACAGCGGGAGGGCGCCCACCGGCCGGTCCGGCTCCAGGCCCGCGGCCAGGATCAGTTCCTCGTACCGCTCCAGCAGCGACCGGACGTCCGCGGCCGTGTGGATCTCCGTGCTGTACACGGCCTTGACGCGCGTCCCCTTGGGCGACGGCGACACGAGGAACTCCAGGTCGAACCGGCTGTACCCGCGGTCCACGTCCAGCGTGCGAGCGGGCTGCCCGCCGACGGTCAGGCCGTCCCCGCCGTCGTCGGGCATGTAGTTGAACATGTGGCGGAACAGCACGCCGCGCCATGATGAGTCCTGGCGCGGGATGTCAGGCAGGACGAGGTCGACCGGCATGTCGGCTCGAGCGACAGCGCCCAGGAACACGTCCTGCGTCGTGTGGACGAGTGCTCGGAAGGTGTCGTCGAGGTCCACCCGCACCCGGCAGGCCAGCGTGTTGACGTGATAGCCGACGCGGTCGCGCGCCTTGGCTCCCCGTATGTCCACCGGCGTGCCCACCACCAGGTCGGGTCCGGCACCGTGCCGGGCGAGCAGCAGGTAGTACGCCGCGAACAGCACGCTGCTCTCGGTCGCCTTCAGCTCCTTGCGCAGCCGGCGCACCACCGACTGCGCCTCGCTGGAGAGTTCGTGCACGATGCGCGCTCCGGCCAGGGTCGGCGCGTCCGGCTCGGGACCGCCGCACCACAGCTCCATGCGGGCGGGGTCCACTCCCGACAGGTGCCGGCGCCAGTACGCGGCGCTGTCGGCGGTGGGCTCCGGTTCCACCAGGACCGGCACTTCGCGCAGCAACTCGGGCGCGGGCGCGGCGCCGACGGCCAGGGCGCTGTACAGCGCGGTGAACTCGGCGAGCACCACATTGGCGGAGCGTCCGTCGAAGACGACGTGGTGCACGACGAAGCAGAACACGTCGCCGGTCTCGCACAGCAGGTGCGCGGCACGCACCAGCGGCTGCCCCTCCATCGCGAAGGGCGTCGCCGCGAACGCCTTGATGTCCTCTTCGAGGCTCTGCGGAGTCGAGCGGATCACCTCGACAGCGATCTCCGCGTCATCGGGCGGAAGGAATTCCTTGCGCAACGCGCCCTGCTGACCGGACCGCCGCGTGCGGAACACGGTGCGCAGCACTTCGTGCCGTCGCATCAGAGCGTCGACCGTCTGCTGAAGGGACCACCACCGCAGCCGCCCCGTCACCTGGACGGCCAACGGCACGTTGTTGATTCCACTCTCCTGCATGATCTCGTGCAGGAGCCACAGCGCATTTTCCTTGGCGGAAGCCATTACGGAACCGTTTTCGTCCGCGTTCCCACTGTCGGGATCCAGCACCTTCACCGTCGCCACCAACCGTCCTGGAAATTCGATCGCTGGCGAGCCTAGGCTCGCCCCACGGCACGGGAAATGACCGGAGGGGCACATCAGGGGGCACCTTCGACTGCCCTCCCGCGACCGCCTCACCTGCCTGTTCCGCGAGGTATTCACGCACCGACCGCTTCCCTTCCGTACCTGTCGGTCGACGATCCGCCGCAAAAGAATCTATGGACGACCCGCGTCACCCAGACCCCGCAGCAGTGGCAGGTCGGGCAGGAGAAGGCATAGCGATGGACCATCTCAGATTGGTGTGCGCAGTCAGCGCCGCCGTACTCGGTACCGACGACCCGGATCCGAGCGCCAATTTCTTTGCGCTCGGCGGAAGTTCGTTCAAGGCAGCGAAGGTCTGTCTCGGACTGCGCCGCGAACTGGAGATGCCCGTTCCGCTGGAACTGCTGTTCCGGAACCCCGTGCTGAAGGATTTCGCGGTGAGCCTCGCGGAATTGACGGACCGCGGGTCCGCGCCCGCGCCGGATTCCGGAACGCGCCGCCCGGAAGACGCCGGGATCCGCCCCGGCGCGCCCCTTCCGGTGACCCCCTCGCAGCAGCGGTCGCTGGAACGCGACGTGGCCCACCGGACCCTCGGCGCGAAGCCCCACGTGCGCACCGTGCCGTGGTGCGTCTCGCTGAACGGTCCCGTCGACGAGCACCGGCTCACCACTGCCCTCGCCGCCCTGGCGGCCCGGCACGACGCACTGCGCACGGTGTTCACCATGCGGGACGGGGTGGGTGAGGCGACGGTCCTGCCGACGGGCGATGTCCCCCTCCGGTCGCACGACCTCTCCGGCCTCCCCGAGCACGACCGATTGCCCCGGGCTCTGGCCCTGGCCGCCGAGTTCTCCGGCCTCCCCTTCGACCCGCGCGAACTGCCCCGGCTGCGCGCCGCGCTCTACCGGCTAGCCCCGGACCGGTCGGTGCTCCTGCTGGTCAGTGACCACAGCGTCTCCGACGGGCGCTCAGCGGAGATCCTCGGCACGGAACTGGCCCGCCTCTACACCCGGGCGGCGACCGGCGAAACCTGCGAACTCCCTCCGGTGGCCGTCCAGTTCTCCGACTGGGTGAGCCGACGGCACGGGCCGGAAGGCCTGCGACAGCTGCACGCCCGGCTCATGCCCTACTGGCTGCCCGAGGTCACCGCCAACCGTTTCTTCCCGCAGCTCGACCTGCCGAACGCCCGGCCGTCGGCAGAACCGGCCGCCGACGGCCTCCGGCATCACAGCCTGGTCCCGGCCGGCACGGCCGACGCCATGCAGGAGTACGCACGGCAGCACGACACCACCCTCTTCACGGTCCATGCCGCGACCTTCGTCGCGCACCTGCACACCGTGACGGGCGAACACGACCTCACGATCTGCACCCCCGACGACCTGCGCGGAACGGACGACCTGGAGCACACGGTCGGCTGGCTGTCCACCACCGTGGCCCTCCGCTTCCGGTTGCCCGAGCGTCCCACTTTCGACGACGTCGTCGCGGAGACCCGTCGTCTCCTGCTGGGCGCCATGGACCACCGCGGTCCCGGCTACCGCGACGTCCTGGACGCCGGCGGCGTCCCGCAGCAGGGCCCGCCCACCGTCATCTTCTTCGAGTACACCGAGGCCGACGACAGCGACGACGCGCCGCTGCTCTTCGCCGGCACTCCCGCCACCGGTCTGCCCCTCCCGCTCGCCGGAACGACCCCCGGGCTGTCCCTGTGGTCCCGCCGCACCGCCGAAGGCCTGGCGACGACGGTCGTCCACGCCGCCAACCACCTGGACGCACCGGCCATGGAGGACTTCCTCGCCGGCTGGCGCGCTCTGACGAGCCACGCGCTCAGCGCCTCCCACCTGCCGGTCGTCGAGGTGGCCCGACGGGCCGGCGAGGGGCGGACGGCATAGGCCGGGCGCGGCAGCCGACGGCCCCAGAAGCCCGGCGACTCCCCCTCGCCACGGGCCTCGCCCCTTCCAGATCCCCGTCCGCCGTCCCAAGGCGCGGCGTGGCGTGGCGTCCCACCCTCTCTACGAAAGGCGTCCCAATGACCACCTATCCGCAGGAGACCTCCCCCTCCTCCCGTGCACAACGAGCCGACGGAGTACGGCTCGCACGCTTCACCCTGCAGGACCTGCCCACGCTGGACTTCGCCGCGCCGATCGTTCCCGAGCTGGTGGCACTCGACGAGCTGCCCGCACCCTGGGCCTACAAGCGCTTCCGTGACCTGGAGGGCAAGGAAGCCTTCCGGGAGCTCCTCCTGCAGAAGCTCGACCGTGCCTTCGAGGCGCTGGACCGCGACACCGCGGCCGAGACGAGCGCCGGCCTGCGCGCCCTGCTCGGCCAGTTGACGGACAAGGGCGCGGTGGTCCTCGCGGACATCGTGGCCACCATGGACTTCATGGCGTTGGTCGAGCGCTACGACGAGATCATGACCCTGGAGGGCAGCGGCAGCTTCATCCACCGCTTCGTCGACCTGCGCAGGACCGTCGGACTGCTCACCGACCCCGAGGTCAACCAGCCGCTGCTGCACCCGCTGATGGTCGCCCTCATCTCCTACGCCGTCGGCGGGCCGGTGCGGATCGTCGATGCCCGGGCCAAGGACGCCGAGCCGCTGTCGGTTCTGGCGCAGGACAACATGCTCCACATCGACAACACGCCCTTCAACGACGAGTACAAGATCCTCGTCACCTGGCGGCGCGGTACGGCGGAGGGCCCGGCGGGCCAGAACTTCACGTTCCTGCCCGGCACCCACAAGCTGGCCCGCACCTGTCTGACCGACGGCGAAGGCGTCCCGTGGTCGAGTGAGAACGCGTCGATCTTCACCACCCCGGACAGCATCCGCAAGGTCTTCGCCGCCCAGAAGCGCCTCAACGGCGAGGCCGAGCCGACCGTCGTCGAGGTCACCGACCCCGACCGGCCGCTCAGCAGCGTCTTCGCCGCGGGCTCCTTGGTGCACCACCGCTTCCGTACCGCGACCGGAAGGGCCCGCAGCTGCGTCATCATCGCCTTCCACCGGGTGGCCGACAACCCCGGCCGTCTGGTGAGCGACATCGAGGACACCGCGGACGCCTCGCTGAGCGAGCTGCTGACCTGCGGCACCCCTGACGAGGCGTACGAGCCGCGGTTCCTCGCGAGCCTCCAGGCGTCGGCCGGTGACATCGCCGAGCTGCTGACGAAGTGGCGCAACACTCCGGAACGGCCTGTTCCGCTGCCGCTGCACGAGCAGACGCTCAGCGGGCCGCGCTTCGAGGAGTGGATGACGGCCGCCACCGAGGCGCCGAAGGTCCAGGAGATCAGGGGCCGGGAGCAGGTGATCCCCTTCGGTGACATCCTGCTCCGTGAGGAGTTCTTCGACCTGGTCTGGCGCCTGATGCGGTTCGACAAGCACGGCCCGCTGGACCTGATCCTCCACCACGACAACCACGAGGAGCCGCGCAAGTGGGCGCGCAACCTCATTCGTGAGGCCTCTCCGGACCGCCTCCAGGAGCGGCTCGCGGGCTGGAGCGACGGCCTTGAGCAGCCGCGGCCGTCGGACGCCCTCCAGGCGCGGCAGGTCCACGACCTGGCGATGCGGGTCCTCGACCTGACGACCCTGGACGGCAGCCAGCAGCCGCCCGCCGACTGGCACAACGACCTGGCCGGGATGAGCCCCGCCGTCGCCGGACGCTCGGTGACCCAGCTGATCAAGGACCTGGCCGAGTCCGTACTGCGCTGCGAGGACCTGCCGGCCTACCTCTCGACGTGCTTGTTCATCTTCTGGGCGGTGGACACCGCCTACAGCCTGGACGGCAGGCGGGACACCGAGACCCGGGAGATCGCGGGCCGGCTGCTGCGGCACTACGTGCTGCTGTCCCTCACCTCGGCCGAGTAGACGGTGTGCCGGCCCGCACGGTTCCCGTCCGGGCCGGCACACCGGCACTGATCACGGCTGTGGGGTTCTGCGGACCTATGCGGCGTCCATGAGGGCGACAGCCAGATCCGCCCGGCCGCGGATACCGAGTTTCTGGTAGCTGTGCGTCAGATGTGTCTCCACCGTGCGGACAGCCACGTGCAGCAGCGCGGCGATCTCACTGTTGCTGTGCCCGGCCACGACCAGCAGGGCGATGCGGCGTTCGCTGGAGGTGAGCGCCATGACCCCGGTCTGGCTCGCCCGTTGCGGACGGGCGCCGCAACGGCGCAGGGCTTCCCGCGCGATCAGGTGCAGCCGGACCGCTCCCAGGCGCTCGGCGCGCTGGGCGGCCTCACGCAACACTTCACGGGCCCGCTGCCGCTGTCCGGAGCCCTGGAGCGCCTGCGCGAGCGACAGGAGGGCGGGAACCAGTTCGGGAAGCGGTTCAGTGGTGTCCCGCAGCGTTTCCACCGCCTGTTCGGCAAGTTCCAGCCCCTGCCGTCCGCCGAGCGACGCGCCGAGGGCGCGCATCGCCCGGCCCACGGCGCGAGGCGTTCCCCATGTCCGGGCCAGCCGCAGTTCCTCCGTGGCGAGCGGGACCGCCTTCTCCGCCGAACCCAGCGCGACGTGACAGTCGGCGGCGGCGGAGCGCCACGGAGTGACGACCGGGCTCTCCACTTGGCGGGCGGACTGACGGACCCCGCACTCCAGGAAGTCGGCGAGCGCTCCGCCGGGGTCCTCCGACGCGAGGCGGAACAACCCCCGCGCGTAGAGGAACTCGCTCCATTCCCAGGACCCGTTCGCTCCGCCCAGGGCGACGGCCTCGGCGAGCCGCTGGGCCTCGGACATCCGCCCCGTCTCCGTCAGCGCGATGAGGGCCTGGGCACTGAGGTGGGCGTTGTCGGGCACCGGCTCCACGCGCTGTCCCCCGCGCGTGCCCCATAGCGTCGTGTCGGCCAGCAGGTCGCCGTACTGGCCTCGCATCACCGCGATCTCGGCCTGGACGCTCAGCAGGCTCTGCCGTCCGGGGTGCAGCTTCGGCAACCGGTCGTCGGCGAGTCCGCGTGCCACCAGCCGGCCGGCCTCGGGGAGCTCATCGGCCCACTGCGCCAGCGAGGCGGTGGACGCGAGGAGATACGGCTCGATCAGCGGATCCAGCACTTCGGCCGTCAGCGACCGGACCCGTTCCATGACCTCGGCCGCCGACAGGTGTCCGGCGGTCGCGTCGTATTCGGTGAGCAGCGCACGAGCGGTGGGGGCCATCGTGCCGGGCGACCGCTCCTCGATCCGTTTGAGTTCGGCCACCACCTGCAGCCAACTGGCGCCCTCGTGCGAGGAGACGAGGGCGGTCGCCGCTTGGAGCGCGTCCGCCAAGCCCGTGGAGTCGGCCTCCTCGGCGAGGTCCTCGAGCACGGTGAGGGCGAGACGGACCTCGCCCCGGGCCACCAGGGCGGCGCTCAGCGCGGTGGCGGCGTGGACCTTTCCTCCGACGTGCTGCTCCAGCCGCAGCGCCTCGGCGAGGTGGCGCACCCCGGAGGAGCGCTCGCCCTGCATTTCCAGACAGCCGAGCTCCGAGAGGGCCTCGACCCGGCGGCGGGCGGGCAGTGGTTCTTCGAGCGCCCGCCGCAGAAGGGCGATCGCGTCATCGATCCGCGCGCCGCGGACCGCCTGGGCAGCGGCGGTGAGCAGCACGTCAGCGGCCCAGGGCTCGCCCACGGCCCCGATCGGCAGCAGTTGACGCGCCACCGCGTCCTCCGGGTCACCCCGGCGGTGCAACAGTTCAGCGGTGCGACGGCGGAGGTTCGTCCGGTGGTCCCGGTGCTGGGAGTCCCGTATCGCCTCGCGCAGCAGAGGATGGGCGAACACCGGACGGCCCTCCGTCGCGGTGGCCCGCAGGAGACCCTGCCGGATGAGGTCCCCGGTCCATCCGCAGAGTCGAGCCGGGTCCGATCCGGCCACCTGGGGAAGGAGCCCGAGGGCGTCCTCCACCTCCTGGAGTTCGGCGAGCGCCTGGGCGGCGGCCGCCGTCTCGGCGCCCGCACTGTGCAACCACCGGGACACCGCGCCGGCGAAGGCACCGTGATGGAGCTCGGCGCAGCTCTCCGGGAGCCGAGGCGGGAGCGGCCCGCCGCCGGTGATCTCCGTCAGATCGGTGAGCAGGGCGTGCAGCAGCATCGGATTGCCGGCACAGGCCTGGACGCAGTCCTCGGCGAGAGCCTGCGGTACGTGGTCGCCCAGCGCCGCGCGGACCACACCGGTGGAAGCCGCCGGGCCCAGGGGTCTCAACGTCCAATGCCCGTGCGCCGGCCTGCCGGCGGGGTCGGCGAAGGCGGGCTTCGGCGGGACGAGGTCGTACTGCCAGCGCTCCGTCACCGCCAGCAGGACCGGCAGCTTGTCCAGCCGCCGGGCCACTTGGGCGAGCCAGCGACGCGACGGCTCGTCGGCCAGGTGGATGTCGTCCACGGCGAGCAGGACGGGACCCTCCGCCGCCTTCGCACGGAGCAGGCTCCACAGCCGGGACGGCAGATCCGCCCCGTACAGCGAGCCGTCCCACTGAGCGCCTCCCGCCGCCGGCGGCACGACCGGCTTCCGGTGAAGGAGGTCGTCGAACAGCTGGAGGACCGCCCCGAAGTCGGCGTCCGATTCCTGATCGGAGCATCGGGCGCTCAGTACCGTCGTCCCCTGGAGCGCCGCGCCCCTGGAAAGTTCCTCCAACAAAGCGGTGCGGCCGATTCCGGTAGCACCTCGGACCACCAGCAGTTCACCGGCGCCCGACCGCGCCCGGTCGACCCCCGCCCTGGCCTCGCTCAGCGGCTCCGCCCGCTCCCACAACGCGCCGGACTGAGCGGGGGCTGGCGCCCGCGACGAACTGACGATCATACGTGGGGCTCCTGGACATTATGGTGCGGTGCGCAGAGAGGAGAGGCCATTGTGTACCACTCCCCTGAACGCAAGAGCGTGCTACGGCGATTTCAGGCCTCTCCTGACATGCGTGCGATCTACATCTCACTCGGACATATCCCCCATGCAGAGACATGTCCGAGTCCAGCCATCTGGGAAGCCCCTCGCGGGCGCCGCCGGCCGCCTCGCAGCCGGCGGCGGTAGGCGCATTGCATATCACACGCGGGAAAACGTTCCCCGCCAACGACCGGCGGCCTGCTGCCCGAGGGCGAGCCGGGCCGCTCCGAGGGCCGGACGGCGCCTTCCATGAAGTCCCGGGCGACAGGGAGAGCAATTGGTTTCCGCCCTTCGGACAGGGGCACTTCGTGAATCGTTCAATGGTGAAACAAGGGATCTCGGCATCGGGAGAACACTTCTCGAATTCTGCGTCGCCCCGGTGACGACCGCCGACGGCACGAGACTCGCGTGCCACGAGTGCTGGGCAGCCGGAGCGCACACAACCAGCAGGCAGCGGCGCCGCCCGGGGCCGTCCGGCGCGTCAACGCCACCGGCATCAAAGACACTTAAAGTCCTCGTGGTTACGATCTCGTGGGCGCCCACGATGGCCACGCCACGGCCCTGTCGAGGAGAGTGAAAGCCAATGGCGCTGCGGCGCACTCGATAACCGACCCGGTCCCACGGGTCCGTCAATCCGGGTCCGCCACAAGAACAAGGAGATGTGAACTGTGACTCAGTGCGTCGACGGAGTCAGCACGTTTCGTCGGGTTCCGGTTGTCATTCATGCGCCCGACCCGATTTCCCGGGCCGGAGTCGTGAGCGAGCTCCGTCCGTACCCGGAGATAGCACTCACTGACGACGCGCGGCAAGAGCCCAGCCAGGTCGCACTGCTGCTCGCCGACTCGGTGGACGAAACCGTTCTGCTGAACTTGCGCCGGCTCGTCCGCGCCGAGGCCGTCCGGGTCGTCCTGGTCGTGGACCGGCTCAGAGAAGCGGAACTGTTCGATGTGGTCGCCTGCGGCGTCACTTCGATTCTCTGGCGCCGTGAGGCCACCGGCGCACGCCTGCTCCAAGCCGTCCTCGCCGCGGAACGGGGAGACGGCGACTTCCCCGCTGATCTTCTGGGCAAGCTCATCGCCCACATGGGACGTCTCCGGAGCAGCGCGCCCGGCGCACCGGGCCCGGCTCCGGCGACGATGGGGATGGTGCCGCGGGAAGCCGATGTCCTGCGGCTGGTGGCGGACGGCCTGGACACCGGAGAGATCGCGGCCAAGCTGGCCTACTCGGAGCGGACGGTCAAGAACGTGCTCCACACCGTGACGACCCGCCTCCAACTGCGCAACCGCGCCCACGCGGTGGCCTACGCGCTGCGCGAGGGGTACATCTAGGCCGCCCGCAGCGCGCGAAGCCCGAGCCTCGGGCGACGGGTCCCGCGCTCGGCTCAGTACCCGATCGTGAACCGACGCTGGACGAAGCGGGGCAGCTCCACCTCGTCCACCAGCGCGATCGCGGCGTCCTCCGCGGAGATCCGGCTCAGGCCGTCGGCGTCCAGTACGGGCTGGTCGCCGCCGATGCGGAAGCGGCCGGTTCGTTCGCCGGGGGCGATCTGCTCGGCGGGGCTGAAGTAGGTCCACAGTCGGTTCGAGCCGCGCAGGACGTTCAGCGCCTCCCGGTGACCGCGTACGGCGGCGGCGTACGACCGGGGCAGACCGACTGCGTCGAGGGACGCATGGATGAGCTCGTCGTGGTCGGCGCGGACGACGCCCGGCTCGATCTCCAGGCTGCCGGCGCCGCCGATGACGATCAGGCGGGTGCGCGGCCGGCTCTCCAGGGCCTTGAGCAGGGCCCGGGCGGCGGTGGCGTAGACGCTCGGGTCCGCGATCGAGCGCTCGACGGTGTCGGCGAAGTCCTTCGCCGCGTTGCCCGGCTGAAAACCGCTGATCAGGACGTCCAGGCCGGGCAGCACGGCGGCGATGCTCGCGGAGTCCATGACGTCCACACTCGCCCAGTCCAGGTTCGGCCGCTCCTCGTTCGCCCCGGAGGCGTCCCGGCTGAATGCCGTGACGCGATGCCCGCGCCGGAGGGCCTCGGTGACGACCCGGCTCCCGATCGTGCCTGTGGCTCCGATGACGCCGATGTGCATGGTTCTCCCCTTTGGCTCATGCGTGTGGTCGTGCGGGATGGCAGCGGAAGGCCGGGAGCCTCACGCCGTGAAAGCACTATACGCCGTGAAGTTTCAGTACGGGGGTCAGCTCGGTGACGCTGTAGACTGACGCCGTGACAGGCACCCGGAGCAACGGAAGACGCGAGCGGCTGCGGGCCGAGACGACCGCCGAGATCAAGAGCACCGCCCTGGAGCTGATGCGCTCGGGCGGCCCCGCCGCGATCACACTCCGGGCGATCGCCCGCGAGATGGGCATGACCGCCAACGCCATCTACGGGTACTTCGCCACCCGTGACGACCTCGTCACCGCCCTCATCGCCGACGTCTACACGGCCCTCGCCGACGCGCTCGACGCCGCCTGGACCGCCTCCGCCCAGGCTGACCCGGCGGAGCGGATCAAGGCATGGGCCCACGCCTTCCGGGACTGGACACTGGCCAACCCCGAGGGTTTCCGGCTCATCTACGGCGACCCCGTGCCCGGCTACCAGGCACCGGACGGTGGCGCCGCGCCGGACGCCGCCCGTCGGGTCTGCGTCGGCATCACCGGCCTGGCGGACGCGGCCTGGGGCGAAGCCGAACGCACCCACGACGACGGCTTCGACTGGGACGACTTCGACCCCGCCCTGCTGGACAAGGTCCGCCCGGCGTTCCCAGAGCTCCCGCCGGCCGGAGTCGCCCTGGCGCTGCGCATCTGGGGCCACCTGCACGGCCTGATCACGCTGGAGATCTACGGCCACCTGCGCGCCCAGACCCACTCGCCCGACAAGCTCTTCCGGGCCGAACTCGCCGAGCTGATCAGGTCCCTGCCCCTCCCCGCCGAGAGCCCGCCTCGCTGATCGGCCGGCCAGCCGATCGGCGGGTCGTCCCGCCGCTCAGGGGCACTTCTCGTCCGGGGCCGGCACGATGCCCCCCACTGTCTGGACCCTCCTCCCGAGCACGCCCGCCAAAGGCTCGCCGAGGGAAGGCGGACGCTCTCCGTGATCGCACGGCCGGCGCGCTCACCGGCCGTTCAGCAGCTGCGTGGTGGCCAGTTCGCGGTAGAGGGCGTCCGCCGTGAGGAGTTCGGCGTGGGTGCCCACCGCCCGTACGCGGCCCGCCTCCATCACGACGATGCGGTCGGCCGTGGTGACCGTGGACAGGCGGTGGGCGACGACGAGGACGGTGATGCGGCCGGCGATGTCGGTGATGGTGTCGCGCAGTGCCGCCTCGTTGGCCGCGTCGAGCTGCGAAGTGGCTTCGTCGAGCAGCAACAGTCTCGGGCGGCGCAGCAGGGCCCTGGCGATCGCGACGCGCTGGCGCTCTCCGCCCGAGAGTCTGCTGCCGCGGTGACCGACGTCGGTGTCGAGGCCATGGGGCAGGCGGTCCGTCACCGCGTCGAGGCGGACGAGGCGCAGGGCGTGGCGGAGTTCTTCCTCCGTGGCATCGACCGCGCCCAGCGTCAGGTTCTCGCGCAGGGAGCCTGCGAGGACGGGTGCGTCCTGTTCCACGTATCCGATGGCGGCGCGCAGTTCGGCCAGGGGCCACTGCCGCACGTCCTTCCCGTCCAGCAGTACGTGCCCGTCGTCCGGCTCGTAGAAGCGTTCTATCAGGGAGAAGACCGTGGTCTTGCCCGTGCCGGACGGGCCGACGAACGCGGTCAGGCCTCCGCCGGGAACGGTGAAGGAGACACGGTGGTGCACCAGGGGCAGCCCGGGGCGGTAGGCGAAGCGGACCTCGCGGAAGGCCACGCGGGCGGGCAGCGGATCGCCTTGCGACCGGCTCGTACCCCCTCCCCTGCCGCGGTGCGCGCCCCGGTCCTCCAGGTTCTCGACCTCCAGGCTCTCCACCTCCAGGATCCGGGCAGCGGCGGCCGAACCGACCTGGAACTGGACGACGCCTTCCACCAGTTGGCCGATCCGGGGGGCGAGTGCGAAGAGGTAGAGGAGGAACGCGACCAGGGTGGAGACCCCGATGGCGCCGGAGGTGACGCGCGCGCCCCCCACCCCCAGCACGACCAGGAAGCAGACCTGCACCACGACCGCCGAGAGGGTCGCGGACACCGCTTCCCAGGCGGCGGCGCGGACACCGGTGCGCCGGGCGTGCTCGGCCGCCCGGTACAGCGCTCGCGCCTCCTGCTGTTCGGCACCCGATGCCTTGATCGTACGGAAGGCGCCCAGGGCTCGTTCCAGCGCGGCGCCCATGCGGCCGACGGCCTCCTGCGTATGCCGGGTCGCCCGGCCGATGCGCGGGGACACGACAGCGACGACGACGCCGACGAACGCGATCACTCCGAGCGTGACCCCGAGCAGCACGGGGTCGAGCAGGCCCATCATGACCACCGTCGCGAGGGTGATCAAGGTGCCGGTGACCGCGGCCGACACCGCCTGGGGAGCGCTTTGCCGCAGGAGCGCCGTGTCGGAGGTGACCCGGGAGATCAGGTCCCCCGGTTCGGTGCGCTCCACCACCGGTACGCGCAGCGCCAGCAGACGGTCGGTCAGGCGGCGCCGGGCGGTGCAGACGATGGACTCCGCGGACCGGTCCAGCACGTAGTGCCCGAGGCCGGCGAGGATTCCGCCCGCCGCCACCAGCACGCTCAGGACGACCACGGGGCCGTACGCCGGACCTCCTCGGCCCATGTCGTCCATCACCTGCTTGGCCGCCAGGGGCTGGGCCAAGCCCATCACGCTCCCGAGCAGACCCAGCAGGACACCCGCACCCATGCGGCCGCGCTGAGGCCGGAGGTGCCCGATGAGGGCGAGCATGGCAGGGGGCACGGGCTCAGTCCACCGCGAAGAAGCGCTGGAAGTATCCGGCCGGCGTGCCCTCGCCGACCGCCTTGCCCTCGGCTTCCACCCAGGCGTGCGCGGCGAACGGCGGGCGGGTGCGTACCCCCACGCACCAGGTGGGCCACCGGCCGCGGCAGCGGCACAGCAGCACCGTGGCCAGGGACCGCGGCAGGCATCCCTTGTGCCCGCCCGCGGCGAGGCTCACGGCGAGCACCGTCTCCCGGGCCGCTTCCGCCTCGGCCAGCGTGGCGGGCCGGGATCCGCGGCGGAGCAGGGCCAGCACGGCCCGGATCCGCCGGGGCGGCAGGGTGGCCAGCACGTGGGCGCAGCCGATCACCATGCGCGCCCCGAGGCGGCGGGCCAGGGGCACGGAGCGAGGGTGGTAGGGAACGGCTTCCGGGGTCGACATCTGTGCGTGTCCCTTCAGCGGGGGCGGCCGGCGGTCCACGGCGCGGCGGCCGTGGCCGGCTACGGCGTGATGAGCCCTGCGGAGCGGAATTCTTCGATGATGCTCATGACGTCCTGTGCGGCCACGTCGGTGTCCACGCCCTCGTACCCTTCGACGAGGGCCGCTGCCGCCCGTTCGGCGCCGTGGCCGTCCAGCAGCTCGCGGAGCACGACGGCCGCCGTGGGGTTGAGGGTCCAGTACTCGGCGCTCTTCTGATCGAGCAGGGCCATGCCGTACTCGGTCTCGGTGAGCAGGACCCCGGGCTTCAGCGTGCACATCGGATCACCTTTCCCGTTCCGTCAGGGGGCGCCGCCTCGGGGACGGCCTCATTTCCCGGGAACGCAGCCATGCTTCGCAGGCCACGGTCGGGTGCAGCAGGTAGCTCTCGCTCTCGGCCGACAGCGCGCGGCGGCACCACTCGCGCAGTGCCTTCACGTCGACGAGACCCAGCCGGGCGAGGCGCGACTCCTCGCACAGGGCCAGCAGACTGGCACGGTGGCGGCGCAGTCCCGCCTCTTCCTCGAAGGTGGCGTTGGCCTTGGTGCCGCGGGTGCGGCTGGCCTCGGGGACGATGCCGCGCATGGCCTCGACGATCAGCGGCTTGTACCGCCAAGGGGTGATCCGCTCCTGCGGCCGGACGGCGAGGGCTGCCTCGATCACCCGGTCGTCGTAGTAGGGGGCCGCGACCGTGATGCCGAGCGGGGCAGCCATCTGGCCGATGTGCCGGGTCCATTGGGAGATGCCGTCCATCGCGGCCATCTCCCGGTGCTCGCCGTGCCCGCGACCACGGGGCGCGGCGTCCGGGAGGTGGGTGCGGAGCAGCTCGCGCACCGCCTCCACGGCCTCGGGCGTGGCCCAGCCGGGCATGCGGGGCGGCGCCGACCAGTCGAGCAGCGGTTCGTCCGCCGGGGCCGGGGGCGCGTCCAGGTCGCGGGCGACCCGGCCGAGCCAGGCGCGGTAGGAGCGGCGGTCCAGCAGCTGGCGCAGCACTCGCCATCGGGACCACTGGTACTTCGCGGTGTATCCGCGCAGGTCCCGCAGGGCGGTGAGGGGATGCGTACCCAGCAGCGCGTGCAGGCGGGCGGGCGCTCCGGCGAGGAGTTCGTCGCCCCCCAGGCCGGTCAGGTGCAGGCTCGATCCGCGGGCTGCCGCCAGGGCGACGATGTGCATGCGGCGGTTGCGGTCGACCGTGAGGATGCTGGGGGTGTCCAGGAGGTCGTCGAGTGCGTCGATCCCATCGAAGGTCATGGCCAGTTCGGCCGCCGGGACGACGTGGTGCTCGACCGTCCCCAGGGCCTGGGTGGTCCGGCGCGCCCAGTACACGTCGTCACCGAGTTCGTCGTGGATGGCGGCGGTGTACGCCGCGACCTTCGCGTCCCCGCGGGCAGCGGCGCAGCACACGGCGGTGGAGTCGAGGCCGCCCAGGTCCGCCGTCACCAGCTCGCGCCCGCGTGTGCGCGTGGCGACGGCGGCGGTCAGCGCCTCCCGGAAGCGCACGGCGCCTTCGGCCAGGGACAGATGGGGCTCGGGCGGCGACCACCAGCGGGTCTCCTGCGCCCGTCCGTCGGGATCGAGCGTCAGGTAGTGACCGCCGGGCTGGACGTGTACGCCCTTCCACATCGGGGAGCCCGACAGCGGGTGCGGCACGCCCAGGGTAAGCAGTTCGAGAGCGAGCCTGCGTTCGTCGAGCGGGGCGCCGACCAGTTCGGCGAGTACGTCCGCCCGGTCGGAGGCCAGACTGACGCCGCCGGCTGCCGGGAGAGCGGCATCGGTGAAGAACACCCGCCTGATACCGACGACGCCGCCCTGGACCCGGACCCGTCGGTCGCGGCTGGCCACGAGGTGGTGGCTGCCGGCCCAGGTGGCGCTGATGCGGTCGAGCGTCGACAGGGACGTGCCTTCGACGGCTGCGGCGGCGCGCCGGGCCGCTTCGGCGGTGACGGAGTGTTCGCCGAGCACGGCGATGCGGGTTCCTCCGCACTCGCCCACCACCATGCTGGAGGGTGTCCAGCGCCCCACGAGCCAGGGACGTCCGGATCGATGGCGCAGAGCCTGGCCGGCGTGGGCGAGCGCGTCGGCGGCGACGGTGGCGGCCGCGTCGGTGTCGGGCAGGACGGCGAACCAGGTGGGCAGGGCCCGGAGTGACAGGGAGTCTTCCACGACTACGGCCTTCGGTCGGCGATGTGCGGGAAGCAGGTGGCCGGGAGGCAAGTGGCCTGGTGGACGGGTGGCGGCTGAGTGCCGCCACCCCGTCGGGCCCGGCCGCCGCCGATTCAACGGCGCGGCCGGGCCCTCATGTCAGAGGAGCTGCTTGCCGCCGAGGACGTCCTTGGGCCCCGTGTTCTTGATCCCGGTCACCTTGCGGAAGCTGCCGGCCTTGGTGAGGGTGGGGCGCTCATACGTCATGGTCGAACTCCTTTTCGCTGTGGGGACGTGCGGTCTGCATGCGCATGCGGCGGTTTACGATCCGGAGATCGGTCATTCCGCTTTGACCACGCTACGTATGACGAGCGGATCATCACAGGGCGCTTCCGGTTCGCTCGCGGTGCGCCCACGGCGCTCACACGGCCCCGCGCGCCGTCTTACGGCTCCGCCCGCCGCCCCCGTCGCGGACATCCGACCACGTGCACCCCGCCCGTACCACCAGGGACGCAAAAACATACTTTTCGGCGGCGCGGGACGCAGGCAACCGCTGCGGCCGAACAGAGCACTTCGTGCCATCGCACCCGGCGCCGAGGGTGGCGTCACGCTGAAGGATCCGACGGAACCGACGGCGTGGTGCGCAACGCGGAAGCGCTCGAACTCCTGCTGATGGGCGAGCCGTACGCGG
Organism: Streptomyces sp. NPDC029122; assembly: GCF_055569445.1. Lineage (NCBI taxonomy): Bacteria > Bacillati > Actinomycetota > Actinomycetes > Kitasatosporales > Streptomycetaceae > Streptomyces > Streptomyces sp. NPDC029122. The sequence continues at coordinate 124,840 of NZ_JBVHWK010000001.1, forward strand.
CGCTCGAAGCCCCGCAGTCCATCGGCGGCGCTCGTCGACCTCAGTTGATCGCACAGAGGTTCGGAGGAGCGGCTTGGCTAATGCATCAACCATTCGAAATTCGGTTGACCCTCCCACCCCCCGCCGCTAGATTTCCGGCATACGGAAGCTCAATTCCATTCCTGGGAAAGGATGTTGACTGCGGGATCAATGTCAGCGCCAGACGTGGCCGCTCTGATCTGATTGAGCCGCGAGACCGTTCGACCGCAGAGCTCCTCGAGCGCACACCACACCGCTCACGTCCGGCCCTGAGCGTCGGCCGCCCGCCGCAGACCCGCGGCACCGGGGCCACCTGACCACGGCAACCTGACGCCGTCGCACCCGCGGGGCAACACCCTGCCGAGTCGGCCGGCGCCCCGCGCATCCTCGGGGGCTTGCCCGGTCCCCCGACGGCCCACTGCCGACACGCCATGTCGACGCGTGCGCAGCTCGCACCGTACGGCTCAGCGGTCCTCCCTTCGGCACGCTCGGAACACTCGGCACGCCGAAATGACCAGCCCGAGAACTGCTCCACCGCAACCGACGACAGGCCTGTGCGGCTCACGCTGCCGCAGGCCGGGGGTGAAACAGCAATGACCAAGAGCGTGACCGACCCATCCACCTCCCTCCCGACCGACGACCAACCGCCTGTGATCACGTACGGGCTCTCCCAGGAGGAGGCGGCCCAGGCCCTCGCGCTGGCCGAGACGTGTCTGTCGGCGTACGGGAGCGCGTCAGCCCCGGAGTTCCAGCGGGACGCTCCGGTGCTCGCCGCGGATCTGCCCAGATCCCTGAGGACCGCCGTCAACTCGGCACGGCTGCAGGACAGGTTGCACGCGCTGGTCATCAAGGGCAATCGCGTGGACGGGGCGGCCCTGGAGGACACCCCGACGCACTGGCGCGACGCGGACACGCCGGGAAGTCGGGTGCACGCCGTACTGCTGTCCCTGTACGCGGCGTTGCTGGGAGACGCCATCGGGTGGGCCACTCAGCAGGACGGCAAGGTGATCACCGATGTGCTGCCCATCCCGGGGTACGAGGACAGCCTGGTCAGCTCCTGCAGCGAGCAGGAGCTGGGATGGCACACCGAGGACGCCTTCTCGACGTCGCGTGCGGACTACGTCGGGCTCTACTGCCTGCGGTCACCGGAGCGCATTCCCACCACGCTCGCGGGTGTGGACCTCGCGCGGGTGCCGGGTGTGATCGCCGACGTCCTGGCGCAGGAACGGTTCCACATCCTCCCCGACTCCTCCCACGACGCGGCCAACAACTCCGATGGCGGCGGGGCGAATCCGGAGGCCTTCGCCCGCCTCGCGCAACAGCAGAAGGAGCAGGAGCCGGTGTCCGTCCTCGGCGGCAGCCCGGACGCACCGGTGCTGCGGATCGACCGGGACTTCACGGTCGCCCGGGACGGCGACGCCGACGCGTCCGAGGCGCTGCGCTGGATCATCGCCCACCTCGACGAGCAACTGTACGACTTCGTCCTGGACCCCGGTGACGTCGCGTTCGTCGACAACCGCAACGTGGTGCACGGCCGGCGTTCCTTCCGCCCGCGCTACGACGGCCGGGACCGCTGGCTCAAGCGCGTCAACGTCGTCGCGGACCTGCGGCGCACCCGTCCCGATCGCGCCGGCGCGGCCACACGTGTGATCGGTTGAAGGAGAGCACGTGACCCTGCACGACATCGCGCCCGCCCTGCTCGAGGACTGGCTGCGCAACCGCTACTTCTCCGCCCGCTACGACATCTCCAGTTCCGGTCTGACCCCGTGCACGCTCGGCGAGTTGCGTCGGAACCTGGGCATCGACAGCGCGGATCTGGACGCCATTCCGTTCCGGGACAGCCCGTCGACGGGCAGTGAGCGCCTGCGAGAGGCCATCGCCGCTCGCTACGCGCCGGGGCATGCGGACCGGGTGATGGCGACCCACGGCGCGAGCGAGAGCCTCTTCCTCGCCATCGCCGCCCTGGTGAAGCCCGGGGACGAAATCGTCACCCTGCGCCCCGTCTATCAGTCCCTCTCCTCCATCGCCGCAGCGCTCGGCGCCCGCCTGCGGACGTGGGAGCTGCGCGCCGAGGACGGGTTCGTTCCGGATCTGGAGCTGCTGCGGGCGGTGCTGACGCCGCGCACCCGCGCCATCGTGGTCAACTTCCCCCACAATCCGACCGGGACCACCCTCTCCCGCGCGCAGTACGACGACCTCCTCCGACTGGTCGACAGCCACGGTTGCCACCTGCTCTGGGACGCGTCCTTCGCAGAGCTGGCCCACGATGCCGATCCGTTGCCCGAGCCGACCGGCCGGCTGGAGCGGGCACTGTCCTTCTCGACCCTGTCCAAGGCCTACGGTCTTCCCGGCCTGCGGGTCGGCTGGTGCGTCGCCCCGCGTCGGCTGATACCCGAGATGGTGCGGCTTCGCGACTACCTCACCATCAGCACGTCGCCGGTGGCCGAGCACTTGGCCGCGGTGACCCTGGAGCAGGCCGACCGTGTGCTGACCCCGCACCGGGAACTCGCCTTCGAGAACCGCGCGTTGCTCCTCGACTGGGCCGCACGGCATCCCGGTCGGATCGACCTGCCGACCCCTCTCGGCGGCGTGACCGCCTTCCCCCGCCTCGTGGGAGTGCCGGACGTGACCGCGTTCTGCGACGCCCTCGAAGCGGAGGACGGGGTTCTCGTCGTGCCGGGTGACTGTTTCGACCACCCCGACCGGATCCGGGTCGGATTCGGCGGGCCGGCGTCCGAGCTCTTGGCCGCCCTCGACCTACTGGCGGCGCGCGTGCGCAGGACGTCCGGGGTGCGCACGCCGGGCGAGCGGGGGGCGCAATGACCACCGAAGCGACGGCCCCGGAGCGAACAGCCACCGCCCACCCCGTCCGGGCACTGCTCGCCCACCGGCCCTATTGGATCTGGACCCTGATAGTCCAGCTCGTGAACGGACCCGCCCTGATGGCGGCCATGGCCTTCGCGGGTCTCACCGCCGTGAGTACCGGTTCCGCGAAGGACGGCGGCGTCATGGTGGCCTCGCTGATCCTCGCCGACGTCGTCTCCTCCGGCCTCATCGGCAAGGTCGCGGACCGTACGTCGGGCCGGACCGTTCAGGTGGCCTCCGCGTCCCTGGCGGCGCTAGGACTGGCATCGGTCGGTCTGGCAGCCGGCCTCGGCGCGCCGCTGGCCGTGCTGTGCCTGCTGTGCGCGGTGGCCGGCATCGGCCTCGGGGGCCTGACCGGACTCACCCGTACGCTCCTCAACTCGGCCGTTCCGGAAGGGCTGGTGCAGCGCGGGCTCGCCATCAATGCCACCGTGATGGAGCTGCTGGTCGTCGGAGCCCCGCTGATCGCGGGGGCCGCGATCGTGCTGTTCGGCCGGCTCGGCGGCGTGGCGGCGATGGCCGGCGGCTGTGCCGTACTGGCCCTCCTGCTGGCCTTCTCCCGTACGGCGGCACGTCCGTCCCGGAACGACCCGCCCGAGCACGACGGACGGGGCGAGCAGGACCGCTCCGAGAAGCAGCGCGAACCGCTGTGGAATCTGGGATTCATCGCCTGGGTCGCGGTAGGCGTCGCCTTCAGCCACACCCTCGGCGCCATCGAAACGGCAGCCCTGCCGCTGGCCCACATGCTGGGGTCGGGCACCTTCGGCGGCGGAGCGATCATCACGGTCCTCGCCGGGAGCAGCGCCCTCGCCGGAATCGGCTACGCCGTCCTGACGGACCGGCTGCCCGGCGGCCCCGGAGCGCAGGCGGGTGCCCTCCTGGCGGTGGTCGCCGTGGCGGCCGTCGGGGTGGGGCAGGCACGCGGCTGGACCGCCCTGCTCGCCGTCGTGGTCGTCGCGGGCCTGTGTACCGCTCCGCTCAACGCGATCCGCTCCTACGCGGTCGAGGAGACCATTCCGGAGCACCGGCGCTCCGAGGGATTCGGCTGGCTCTACACGACGGGGGCCTGCGGGTTCGCGGCCAGCGGTCTGGGTCTGACCGTGCTGCCGTTGCACATCGCCCTCACCGCGCCCGCCGTGAGCTGCCTCGTGGCCGTGGCCCTCCTGACCGCCGCCGCGGTGCGACGCCGCCGGGCGGCCTGACCGTCGGTCCCCCGCACGACGGTGCCCGCCGGGAGGGGCTGTTCCCCGTCCGCGGGGCCGGCTCGCGCCCGCGGCCGCACCCGTACAGCCCCATCGATTCACAGGAAGGCGATCCAGCATGTCGAAGTCATTGGTCTGTCTGCCGTTCGCGGGAGGAGGGGCCGGCTTCTACCGGGCCTGGCCCAAGAACCGGTTGGCGGGAACGAGCGTCCTTCCCCTCCAGCTCCCCGGACGCGAGGAGCGGTTCGGAGAACAGCCGCACACCGACGCGCAGACCGCCACCCGCGATCTGGTGCGGTCCCTGGAAATGAGGACCGAGGGCCCTGTCTCGCTCTTCGGCCACAGTCTCGGTGCGGTGCTCGCCTTCGAGTTGGCGAGGGAGTTGGAAGCCCGTGGAACGGTCGAGCTGTGTCACCTGTTCGTCAGCGGATCGCCGGGCCCCTGGACGGGCCGCAGTGAGCGGGCCACCGGTCTCGGGGACGACGAGTTCGTCGAACAGGTCGCGCGCTTCGCCGGATACCGCCATCCCGCGCTGGACGACCCCGTCCTGCGCGAGGTGCTGCTGCCGACCTTGCGGGCCGACACGGAAATGCACGAGGACTACAAGCCCTCCTCGGCCGCCCCCCTCTCGGTCCCGATCACGGCGCTGCGCGGCGCCGACGACACGCTCGTCTCGAAGGAGGAAGCCGGCCAGTGGGCGGCGGCCACCCGGGGTGGCTTCGCGTACGTGGAACTCCCGGGAGGCCACATGTACCTGGCGGAGTCCGCCGAGCAGCTCCTCGACACGATGGGCGAGGTCCTGGGATGAGCGGGGGCCCCGCCCTGGAAGGCAAGGTCGCCCTCATCACCGGCGCGGCCCGGGGCCTGGGCCGCGCCTGCGCGGTCCGGTTCGCGCGCGAGGGCGCCTCCCTCGTCCTCGCCGACATCGGAGGTGACATCGACGGGGTGCCCTACCCGCTTGGTTCGGCAGCACAGCTCGCGCACACGGCGCGGCTGTGCGGGCAGGAGGGCGCCGCCGTGCTCTCCGTGGGTCTGGACGTCCGCGACAGCGGTTCCGTCGCGGACGGCGTGGAGCGGGCACTCGACCGCTTCGGGAGGATCGACGTGCTCCTGAACAATGCCGGGATCGCGTCTCCTTCCGGCAAGGCCGTCCACGAGATCACCGACGACGAGTGGGCGTTGATGCTCGACGTCGACCTCTCGGGGGCCTGGCGCATGATGCGGGCCGTGGCACCGGGGATGGTCGCGAACCAGTCCGGCAGCATCGTCAACATCTCCTCGACCGCCGGCCTGGTCGGATACCGGCACTTCGCCGGGTACGTGGCCGCGAAACACGGTCTCGTCGGCCTGACCAAGGCGGCCGCTCTGGACTACGCCCCGCACCGGATCAGAGTCAACGCGCTGTGCCCCGGTTCGGTGCGCGACGACCCTGCTGTGGACGGGCGCATGCTTTCCGAGATCGCCCGGTCCCTCGACGTGTCGGTCGAGGAGCACGAGGAGGTCTTCCTCCAAGCCCAGCCCATGAACTCCCTGATGGACCCGGCGGACGTCGCCGGAGCCGCCCTGTGGCTGGCGGCCGACGACTCCCCCCGGGTGACAGGGAGCGTACTCACGGTCGACGGCGGTTTCACCACTCGGTGAGACCCGCTCCGGTACCGGCACCACGTCGCAGTTCGAACAGGAGATTCCCATGGTGGCCACCCACCGACCCCTGCGGGCACACGCCTCGCTCCACAGTCTGGTAGTGCCCTGCGCGAACCCCCCGGCTGCGGAAGTGCTGCACCAACGCCTGACGGACATCGCCGCGGACGCCGAGGGCTGGAGCTTCTGGGAGGCACCCACACCAGTCCCGTCCGCCGATCCGGCGGCGCCGCGGTACGTGCGGCGCGAGGCCGAGCGCCCGCTGCGCTCCGCACAACGCCTGCGCGTCGTACTCGTCCGCCACAGCGACGGCGCCGGTGCGCTGGTCCTCGTGGCCGACCGCGCGACACTGTCCCGTACGGACCTGAACCGGACGGCGAGCGCCCTCGCCACGGGCGCCGAACTGCGCATCACGCCGCACGCCGCCCCCGCGCCGCCGCGTTCGACGGCCGTGCCCCCGTGGGGCCTGGGCGAGCCGCACACCACGGGCCCCGGGGAGCCCATCCCCTTCGAGGTGCCGGGCGGACGGCCGCTGGACGTCGCCCTGCTCGCCCTCGCCGCAGCCGTCGTCCTCACCCGCTACGAGCCGGACGAGTCCCCCCGCGTAGGAGTGCTGGACCCGGACGGCGGCCCGCACGCGCAGGAGATCACGTACGTCCACGAACTCGATCTCTCTCCCGTCGAGGGGGAGCGGCCGGCCGCCTTCGCGAACCACGTCTCGTACGCGCTCAGCGGCGCCGGCACACCGTCCGCCGAAGCCGTCGGAACGGTCCTGCCCTGCGTCGGAGTGGTTCTCGGCGACGCCGTGGCCGGGCAGGTCTACCGGCCCTGCCTCGCGCCGTACTTCCCCCTCACCCTGCACGCGGAACGGCAGCCCGACGGCTCCGTCCGGGGCGGCTGCGCGTATGACCCGACCGTCGTGGCGACCGCGGTGGCCGAGGCGTTCACGCGCGGGGTGGCGCGGGTCGCCGCGCAGCTGGCCGCCGGCGGGGAGGACACCGCGACGGTCACCGTCATGCCGTCGGACGCCGCCGAGGCTTCGCACATCGCCTTGCTCGGCACCGGCCCCGCACGGGAGCGCGCCCACGCGACCGAGCCGCGGGCCGGCATCCATGACCGGTTCCGCGAGGCGGTCCGCACCCGTCCCGATGCGATAGCGGTGAGCGGCGCGGGGACGGAACTGACCTTCCGCCGGCTCGACGAGCTGGCGGACGACATGGCCGTCGCACTGCGCGGGCTGGGCGCGGACCCGGGCCGGATGGTGGGCGTGTGCCTGGAACGGGACCCCCTGCTGGTGGTCACCCTGCTCGCGGTGCTCAAGGCAGGCTGTGCGTACGTTCCCATGGACACCCGCTATCCGGAGGATCGGCTGCGCTACGTCACCGCGCACGCCGACGTCGCCGTGGTCGTCACCGATCTGCCGGACTTTCCCGACGTCGGAGGTGTCAAGCGCGTCGGTCCGCGGGAGCTGCTGAGTCTCGCCGCCACGGTGCCGTCCGGGGCCGATGTGGCACCGCAAGGGGACGGGGACGCGCCCGCCTACGTCATCTACACCTCGGGTTCCACGGGCCGGCCCAAGGGTGTGGTGGTGCCCCACCGCAACGTCCTCGCCCTCGTGGACGCCACGGAGGAGGACTTCGGGCTCGGCCCGCACGACGTGTGGACGATGTTCCACTCGAGCGCCTTCGACTTCTCGGTCTGGGAGATCTGGGGTTGCCTCCTCACGGGCGGGCGGCTCGTGGTGGTCCCGTACTGGATCACACGTGACACGGAGCGCTTCCACGGACTCCTCGCCGAGCAGCAGGTGACCGTGCTCAGTCAGACACCCTCGGCGTTCGGGCAGCTCGTGGCCGCCGACCGGAATTCGGATGTCCGGCTCGCCGTGCGGCTGATCGTCTTCGGCGGCGAGCCGCTCGACACCCGGATGCTCCTGCCCTGGTTCACCCGGTACCCGCCCGCCTCCTGCCGTCTGGTCAACATGTTCGGAATCACCGAGACCACCGTGCACGTGACCGCCGAGACGATCACTCCGGAGTCGGCCCTGCGCGGCTCGCGTTGCGTCGGCCGGCCGCTACGGGGCTGGTCGGTGACCGTGCGCGACGACGGGGGGCAGCTGCTGCCGGCCGGTGCCGCGGGCGAGATCTGGGTCGGGGGCGCGGGGGTCGCGGACGGCTACCTCGGACAGCCGGAGCTGACCGCGGAGAGGTTCGTCCTCGACCCGTCCGGCCGCGAACGGATCTACCGCAGCGGCGACAAGGGCCGGCTCCTGCCCGACGGCCGCCTGGAGCACCTGGGCAGGATCGACAGCCAGGTCAAGCTTCGCGGCTTCCGCATCGAGCTCGACGAGATCCGCCACGTCCTGCTTTCCTCAGCCGACGTCCTCGCCGCGGCCGTCGTCCTCGATCCCGGGGACCAGGGCGATCCGACGACCGCGCGCATCGACGCGTACGCCGTACTGAGACCCGGCGCACGCCCGGCGGAGGTGCTGTCGCACGCGCGAAGGACTCTTCCCGATTACATGGTCCCGACCACCCTCACTCCCGTGGACGCCATCCCCCTGACGATCAACGGGAAGCTGGACCCCTCCCGTCTGCCCGCCATCGGAAGCGGGCCGGCGCCGGCCGTCGTCCGGGACGGCGGGCGCGGCGCTCCGGCAGACGCCCCCTCGGCGGATCCTCTCGAGGAGGCCGTGCTCGACCTCTGGCGGCGGCGCCTCGGCACCGAAGTGAGCGTCCAGGACAACTTCTTCGAGCTGGGCGGCAATTCACTGCTCGTCGTGCGCGTGATCGCCGAGCTCAGGGAGCTGGGACTGCCGAAGGTCTCGGTCCAGGAGTTCTACGGCAACTCGACCGCCGGTCGGTTCATCGAGCTCGTGCGCAGCCGCAGCGGCGGGGACACGACCACGGAGCCGACCGCGGATCGGACGAACTGATCCCCGCCGCGACCGCACGTACACCGCTGCGGCGAACCGAACGCTTCTCCACCCACACCAGAATCACGAGGCCCACGCATGCTGTCCAAGTACCGTCTGATGGTCCCGGGACCCACGCCGCTGCCGCCCGCGGTCACCATGGCCGCGGTGCGACCGATCGAGGATGAACGCACCCCCGAATACGCAGCCGTCTTCCGGCGGATCCTCGACAACCTGAAGAAAGTGTTCCGCACCGAGAACAGCGTCCTGGTCTTCACCTCCAGCATGACCGGCGCGTTCGAAGGGGCCGTGCAGAACCTGCTCTCGCCGGGAGACCACGTCCTGGTCGCGGTCAACGGCGTGTACGGCGACCGATGGGCCGCGCTGTGCCGCGCATTCGGCCTGCGGGTCACCGAGGTGGGCGCTGCCTGGGGCGAAGCCGTGGACATGGGCGAAGTGGCCCGCACACTGGCCGAGCACGGCGACATCACGGCGGCCATCGCCGTGCACTGCGAGACCTCGACGGGCGTCGTCAACGACATCGAGGCGTTCGGGCGTGCGGCCGCGGACGTCCTGAGCGTGGTCGACACCGCGTCGGGTCTGGGGGCCTGCGAACTGCGGACCGACGACTGGGGCATCGACGTCGTCGTCGCGGGCGGCCAGAAGGCCCTCATGACGCCGCCCGGTGTGGCCTTCGTCAGCATCAGCGAGAACGCCTGGCGGCATCACGGGAAGGCCACGCTGCCCCGGTTCTACTTCGACTGGACCCAGGTGCGCGCCACGACCGAGAGCGCGCTGGCGCACACCCCGTGGACGCCCGCCATCACCCTGCTCAGCCAGCTCGACGCGGCGCTGGGGCAGATCCTGGAGGAGGGCCTGGACGACGTCCTGCGGCGGCACGTCGTCCTCGGCAGGATGGTCCGGGCTGGTGTGCGCGCCATGGGCCTGGAGGTGTACGGCACGGATGACGACCGTGCCGGGTCCGTCACCGCCGTGCGCGTGCCCCGGGGCGTCGATGTCGAGGCCCTCATCCGCTCGGCGTTCCTGCGGCACGGCGTGCAGTTCGCGGGCGGTCCCGGCGCGCTATCGGGTCACGTCCTGCGGATAGGCCACTGCGGTTACGTCGACGCTTTCGACGTGCTGAGTGCGCTCGGCGCCCTCGAGCTGTCGCTCTGCGACACCGGACACGACCTCGTCGTCGGAGAGGGAGTAGCGGCCGCGCTGCGCACCTTCCACGCATCGGCGGATGCGGTATGACGCCCTCCTCGACCGCCGAAACGGCGAGGGCCGCCCACGACGACTCCGCGGCGGACGCGCTGCGGCCGCTGACCGAGCTCTTCGCCGAGCAGGCGGCCCGCCGTCCCGACGCACTCGCGGTCCTCGGCGACGGCCGGCGGCTGACGTACCGGGAGCTCGCCGATGCCGCCGCCCGGCTGGCGGGCCGGCTCGCAGCCCTGGGGCTGGGGCCGGGTGACCGGGTCGGGGTCTGTCTGCCGCACTCCCCCGACCTGTTGATCGCCCTGCTGGGCATTCTGACGACCGGGGCGGCCTACGTCCCGCTCGACCTCGACTACCCGCCCCAGCGCCTGGAGTTCATCGCCTCCGACCTGGCGTTGAGCCACGTCGTCGTCTCGGACGAGACAGCCGGAAGCTGTCCGGCCCGCTCCGCCCGGCTCGTCCCCGTCCACGAACCGGACGCGGCACGGGGCGACGGGCCGCACGAGCGGGCCGCCGGGCGGGTCCCGCCGAGGGCACCGGCAGGCGAGGACCCCGCCTGCGTCATCTACACCTCGGGATCGACCGGGCGGCCCAAGGGGGTCCTCATACCGCACCGGGCCCTGACCAATCTCGCTCTGGCAGCCGGAGAGGAGTTCCGGCTGGTGCCGGGGGACCGCTTCCTCGTGAACCTCTCGGCCGGCTTCTCAGGATCCCTGGAGGAGCTCTTCCCCCCGCTGGTGCACGGGGCGGCCGTCGTCATACCGGCCGAACGGCAACGGCTGTCCACCGTGGACGGTCTCATGGCGTGCCTGCGGCGCCACGGGGTGACGGCACTCATCCTGACCACCGCGCTGTGGCACGTCGTGGTCCGTGAACTCGCCGACACCGGCGGGATGTTCCCCGCCCCCGTGCGACTGGTGGGGGTGTCGGGCGAGCGCTGCCACCCCGAGTTCCTGCCGCTGTGGGCGCGCCTCCGGGTACCGCTGGTGCACATCTATGGTCCGACCGAGTACACGGCGACCGTCACCTACTACACCCTGCCCGCGGGGGCATGCGTGCCCGAGGGGGCGCTCCTGCCCATCGGCAAGCCGATCCGGGGCACTCGGGTGCACATTCTGGACCCGGCCCTGCATCCGGTCGCCGAGGGGGCGGAGGGAGAACTGTTCGTCGGCGGCGACTCGCTCGCCCTCGGCTACCACGACCGGCCCGGACTCACGGCCGCGCGATTCGTCCCGGACCCCTTCGCGCCGGACGCCCCGGACACCCACCGGTCACGCCTCTACCGGACCGGAGACAGGGTGCGCCGTCGGCCGGACGGCAATCTGGAGTTCATCGGCCGCGTCGACGACCAGATCAAGATCCGCGGATACCGGGTCGAGCCGGGGGAGATCGAATCGGCGCTTGCCCGTCACCCCGGCGTACGGCAGTCCGTCGTCACCCTGGCCGAGAGCACCGGCGGGCACCGCCGACTGGTGGCCTACGTGGTGCCCGCCACCGACCCCGGGGCAGCACCGCCCACCGACGCCGAGCTGAGCGCCGCACTCGCGTCCGAGCTGCCCGCGTACATGGTGCCCGCCGCCTACGTACGGATCGCCGCGATCCCGCTGAACAACCACGGCAAGATCGATCGGGCAGCCCTGCCCGAGCCTCCCGGGACACGCCCCGGCCTGGGAGTGGCCTACAGCGCACCGGGCACCGGCTCGGAGGCCTACCTGTGCGGGCTGTGGGCCGAACTCCTCGGCATCGACGAGGTGGGTGCCGACGATCCCTTCCTCTCCCTCGGCGGCGACTCGCTCCTGGCCCACCGCGTCCTCGGCCGGATCCGCGGTGACCTCCGCCGCCATCCAGAGGTCCGGGACGTGTTCGCCGCCACCACGGTGCGGCAACTGGCAGCCGTCGTAGACGCGGCGCCGCCCTCGGGCACCGAGTCCGCTCCGTTGCCCGGCCTCGCCTCGGCCGAGGTCCGCCGGGCGGACTTCGCCGAGCGGCTCGGAGCGCTCAGCGGCCTGCCGGTGCTCGGCCCCCTCTCGGAGAGCCAGCGCGGGATCTGGTTCCACGGACTGCTCGCTCCCGCCAGTACCCTCTACCTCACCCCCTGGCTGTGCCGCCTTTCGGGCCGCCTCGACCACGACGCCCTGCGGAAGGCCTTCGACGTCCTCGTCCTCCGGCACGAGGCGCTGCGCACCGCGTTCGCCAACATCGACGGCGAGCCCGCGCAGGTCACGGGCGCGCCCGCCACGTTCACCATCGAGGACCTGCGGGAGGTCCCCGACCCCGAGGCGGAGGCCCTGCGGCGCGCGGAGGCACTGGGCCGGGCGCCCATGGACACCGCGAAGGGTCCGCTGCTGCGGATGAGCCTGCTCCGTGTCGGGGACGAAGAGCACCTCCTCGTGTGCGCGGCGCATCACCTCGTCCTCGACGGCCGCTCGCAGCACGTGCTCCTGGAGCAGCTGGCCGACGCCTACGGCCGGGAACTCACCACGCCCGGCCGGCACCCGCAGCCGGTCGGAACCACGGCCCGGCACACCGATTTCGCCGCCTGGCAGACGGCGTTCCTCGACGGTCCCGAGGCCGCGGCCCAGCTCGACTGGTGGCGTGATCAGCTCGACGGCTGCACGCCGCTGTGGCCGATCACGCAGGAGGCCGGGACCCGACGCGGGCTGGGTGACGAGACCGGGGCCTCAGTCACGTTCGAGCTCGGTTCGCCCGCTGACCTGCGGCGCGCGGCCGTGGCCGCCGGTGTCACACCGTTCGTCGTGCTGCTCGCCTCCTTCCTGGCCGTGCTCCGGCGGGAGAGCGGGCGGGAGGACGTGGCGGTCGGCACGCCGGTCCTGGGACGGGGCCTGCCCGAGTTCCGCGACGTGCTGGGGATGTTCGTGAACACGCTGGTGATGCGGCCGCGTCTGCACGACGGCATGACCCACCACGAGGAACTCGACGCGGTGCGGCAGTGCGTCCTGGACGCCTTCGCGCACCAGGACGTACCCATCGACCGCATCATCGCGCACACCTCGGCCGGTACCCGCAGAAGGGTCGGCGAGAACCCCTTCTTCAACGTCCTGTTCACCTACGAACGCGACGCGTCCCAGGGCGTGGAATGGCCCGGGCTGACCCTCGGCCCTACGCGCGACCTGCCCACCGGCACGGCCCACACCGACCTCGTCCTGACGGTCACGGAGTACCCGGACCGCTTGGAGGGACGCCTCGACCACCGCACCGCCCGCATCGACGCGGACACCGCGGACAGGCTCGCGGCCGCCTGCCGCTCGCTCCTGGAGCACGGGCGTCCAGTGGCACCGGGAGCCGAAAGCCCGCCCGAGCCGGTGCCGTACACCTGAGCAGCGCCCGGCAGTACCAGCACTACCGAAGAGAGAAGACGATGGACCCGCGCGAGTACCAGCTCCTGCGCCACACCTGGTTCCCGGTCGCACGGATCGAGGACGTCACCGACCGGCCGGTCCAGGCCAACATCCTCGGCACCAAGCTCGTGGTGTACCGGGTCGGGGACACGGTGACCGTAGCCCGTGCCGCCTGCCCGCACCGCGGCGCCGACCTGTCCATGGGCGAGATCCGGGACGGCGGCATCGAGTGCCCCTACCACGGTTGGATCTTCTCGGCCGGCACCGGCATGTGCACGCACGTACCCTCCCTGCCCGCGGGAAGCGCTCCGGTGCGCGCGCACCTCCAGACCTACCGGGTGGCGGAGGCGTACGGCCATGTCTGGAGCTGTCTCGAGGAGCCCTACCTGCCGCTGCCCGCCCTGGCCGACGTGGGCACCGTCGAGTGGCGGCTCGCCTTCGGCGAGCCGAACGACCTCGACTGCGGGATGCGCCAACTCACCGAGAACTTCCGCGACATGGCCCACTTCCCCTTCGTGCACCAGGGAAGCATGGGACCCGACGTGCGCCGTGTCGTGGCCCCGTACCAGGTGCAGCGCGACGGCTGGGACCTCGAATGGCAGCTGTCCACCGACCTGGGCGGCACGGCCCTGGACGGGAACAAGGCACTCGGCACACGGCAGACGCTCACCTACCACCTCTCCCTGCCCATGTTCGCGTGGATCCGGACCACGTTTCCCGACGGCGGCCGCCGGCTCGTCGCGCAGTTCGCGACGCCCATCTCCGAAGACGGCCTGCGCGTGAGGGAGTTCTGGGTCGTCGGGATCGACAGGATCGTGGCGGAGGAGCACGGAGTGTCCATCGAGCAGATGTGGGAGTACGAGCGGATCGTCTTCGAAGAGGACTTCCCCATCGTGGAGAACCAGGAGCCGCGCGAAGCCCCCCTGGACCTACGCGGCCAGGCGCACGCACCCGCCGACAAGTACTCCATCGCCTATCGGCGCACCTACGTCGAGCTCCTTGAGACCTTCGCGGAGGAGAAGGGACTGGAGGTTCGGTGACCGGGCGCATCCACGCACCCCGCTTCGCGGAAGAGGTCGCACTGGTCACCGGCGCCGCCACCGGGATCGGCGCGGCAACCGCCCGTGCCCTGGCCGCCGAGGGCGCGGCCGTGGTCGTCAACCACTGGGGCACGGAGCGGCCGGCCCGTGCCGTCGTCGAGGCGATCGAATCGGAGGGCGGCCGGGCGTTGGCCGTCGAGGCCGACGTGTCCGACGCAGAGGCGGTCGCCCGGATGGTGGCGACGGCCCACGAGGCCTTCGGGCCGATCGGGGTCCTGGTCAACAACGCCGGCGTCATCTCCCGGGCCGCCGTCACGGAGCTCGAGGAGGCCGAGTGGGACAGGGTCCTCGACACCAACCTCAAGGGCGCCTACCTGGTCACCCGCGCGGTGGTTCCCGACATGATCGAGAACGGTCGCGGGCGCATCGTCAACATCTCCTCGGACCTCGCCCTCACCGGAGAGGCCCGGCTCGTCCACTACTGCGCGGCCAAGAGCGGGGTCATCGGCCTGACCAAGGCGCTCGCCCATGAACTGATCCCCCACGGCATCAACGTCAACGCGATCGCCCCCGGGATGACGGAGACGCCCATGCTCACCGCCAACCCCGTCACCTACAACCCGGAGCGCGAACGTTCCATCCCGGCGGGCCGCTGGGGCAGGCCCGAGGACATCGCGGCCAGCGTCTGCTTCCTGGCCTCCGCGGAAGCCGACTACTACGTGGGATGGCTGCTGAGCCCCAACGGGGGAATCGCCATGTGACCGCGCCCTGCCCCCGTACGAAGAAGCCACCCCCGACGAGGAAGAACTTCCATGATCAGGATTGCGGTACGTCCTCAGCCCCTCCCTCCGGTGCTGCGAACCGCCCTCGACCGGGCACCCTGCGAGCAGGTCCGGCCCGAACACGCCGAGGCGCTCGTCTGGCTGGGCTCGGACCCCGAGGCGCTCACCGCGGAACTCACCCGCATGCCGCACGTCCGCTGGGTACAGCTGCCGTGGTCGGGTGTGGAGGAGTACGCACCCTCCATGCGGCCCGGCCTGCGGTGGACCTCGGCGCGCGGAGTGCTCGCCGAGCCGGTGGCCGAGCACGCGCTGATGCTGTCGATGCTCGCTCTGCGCTCCGCTGACCGTTCGGTGCGCGAGGGGCGTTGGTCCCCGCAGGAGCCGCGGTCGCTGTACAACGCCGACGTGGTGATCGTCGGCGCCGGCGAGGTGGCGGGAGCACTGCTGCACCTCCTCGCCCCGCTACGGGCCCGGGCCACGGTCGTACGCCGACGCGCCGAGCCCGTGGCGGGAGCGGCGCGCGTCGTCACGTCCGACCGGCTGATCGAAGTCGTCGCGACAGCCGACGTGGTGGTACTCGCCGCCGCACTCACCGGCGCGACGCGCGGCCTGATCGACGGGGACGTGTTCGAGGCCATGCGCCCGGACGCCTGCCTGGTGAACGTGGCGCGCGGAGGACTCGTCGTCACCGACGACCTGATCACGGCGTTGCGCGAGCGGCGGATCGGCGCCGCTGCGCTCGATGTGACGGATCCGGAGCCGCTCCCCGAAGGGCATCCGCTGTGGGACCTGGAGAACTGCTTCCTCACGGCGCACTGCGCGGGTGATCTGCCTTACGCGTGGCCCGCCTTCGCGGATCTGGTCCGCGACAACATCGAACGCTTCGCGCGGGGCCGTGAGTTGCGGAACACCGTATCCCTCGAGTTCGGCTACTGAGCCACCCGCCCCCGGTGGCGCCCACGAGCAAGCACGACGCGGGAACGGTCCGACCGGCCCCGTGCTCACCACGCAGTTGACGAAGGGAATGTTCTTCCATGGCAGGGACTGACCGGGAACCCGGCAGCACCGGCGATCAGGCGCGGGCCTCGGCCGCGACGTGGTATCCGTTGTCACCCTCGCAGCACGGCATGTGGTTCCTCGACCAGCTCATGCCGGGCCGGACGCTCTACAGCATCCCGTGGGCCGTGCGCGTGCGCGGCCCGCTCGACGCGGCCGCGCTGCACGCGGCCGTCGACGAGACCGCCCGTCGGCACGACGCCCTCCGTTCGCGTTTCACCAGCACGGACGGGGTTCCGTCACAGATCGTCGACGAGGGCCAGCGTCCTGAGTGGCGGGAGACCGACCTCACCGACACCGATCGGGCTCACCAGGACCTGCTGCTCGCCAGGACGCTGCGGGCCGCGGGAGAACGCCCCTTCGACCTGTCCTTCGGGCAACTGCTGCGCGTGGAACTCGTCACGCTCGCCGCGCAGGACCACGTCGTCCTGTTCACCGCGCACCACATCGTCTTCGACGGCTGGTCCCGCGAGCTCCTGCACAAGGAGATCGACACCCACTACGAGGCCTTCACCGAGGGCCGGCCGAGCCCCCTGCCGCCTCCGCCCACACAGTACGGGCCCTACGCGCGGGGCCTGCGCGAGCGTCTTGACGGCCACGGGCTCAAGGAACAGCTCGAACACTGGGAAGAGCGCTTGCGCGGGGTCGGCGGGCCGCTCGAACTCCCGGGCGACCGTCCTCGTCCGTCCCGGTCCGACCACAGGGGCGCCGCCTGCCTGGTGCCCCTGCCCAAGGACCTGGAGGAGCGGATCCGGGCCGGGGCCAGGGAACAGCGCTGCAGTCCGTTCATGGTCTGTCTCGCCGCGTTCACGGCGTTCCTCCAACGGTCCACGGGGCGCTCGGACGTGGTCGTCGGCGTGCCGGCGGCGGGACGCACGCGCCCGGACGTCGTCGACCTCATAGGACTGTTCGTCAACACCCTGCCACTGCGCACCGATCTCTCGGGCACTCCCACCTTCACCGAGCTGCTCCGTCAGGTGCGGTCCACCACACTGGCGGCCTTCGTCCGCCAGGACGTCCCCCTGGACGCCCTGGTGCAGCGGCTGTGCCCCGAGCGTGATCCTTCAGGCCCCCATCCGCTGTTCGGGATCATCTTCTCGGCGGAGGACCGTACGCCGCGCCACGACGCGCGTCCGGGGCTCCTCGGCAGCGGCGAACACGAGGAGGTATGGACGGGCACGGCGAAGGTGGACCTCACCGTCACCGTCGTCATGGGATGCGACCAGCCCCACGTCCAGCTCGAATACTCCACCGCGCTCTATGACGAGGCGACCGTGCGCGGGTTCGCCGACCGGTACCTGAGGCTGCTGGCGGGTCTGACGGCGGAGCCCGACGCCCGGATCGACGAGCCCGCGATGCTCTCCGAGGAGGAGAGGCTGCGCGGCGAGCGAGAGGTCCTGACAGCGCCCGAGGCCCCGACGTCGGCCGACGCCGAGACCGGGCGTACGGCGACGGCGCCGGAGCTCGGGGAACTGACGAGGGAACTCCGCGAGGTGTACGCGAACCTCCTCGACCTGCCGGTGCGGGCGGACGGCACGCCTCCGGTGGCGGAGCACGAAAGCTTCTTCGAGGTCGGCGGCTATTCGCTGCTCGCCGTCCAACTGGTGGGCCGGATCAAGGCGAAGCTCGGCGTCGAGGTCGGGATCCTCGACGTGTTCGAGGCTTCGACGCCGGCGGGGCTGGCACAACGGGTCGCCGCCGCACGTCCGGCCGGGACCCGGCCGGCGTTGACACAGGCGGTGCGCCCCCAGGTGACACCCCTCTCGTTCGCCCAACGCCGGCTCTGGTTCCTGGCACAACTCGAAGGCCCCAACAGCACCTACAACGTCCCCGTCGTCTTGCGCCTCACGGGCACCATCGATCCGGCCGCGCTCGAAGCCGCGCTCGTGGACCTGGTGACCCGCCACGAAATTCTGCGCACCGTCTACCGGGTCTCGGAAGAGGAGCCCTGCCAGATCGTGCTCGATCCGGCGCAGGGCGCACCCCCTCTGGTCATCCGCCACTGCGACCCCTCGGAGGCCGAGCTCGAGGTCGACACCATCGTCAACGCGCCCTTCGACCTGGCCTCGGACCTCCCCCTGCGGGCGACCCTGATCACCACCGGCACCCACCATCACGTCCTGGCTCTGAACATCCATCACATCGCCTGCGACGGGTGGTCCCTGGGGCCGCTCGTGCAGGACCTCAGCCTCGCCTACTCCGCCCGTCTGGCCGGCAGCCAGCCGCCATGGGCGCCCCTGCCCGTGCAGTACGCCGACTACACCCTGTGGCAGCGCGCCCACCTCGGTGACGACGACTCCGGCCTCCTCGCCGACCAGGTCCGCTACTGGACGAAGGCCCTCCACGGCGCACCCCAGGAACTCTCCCTGCCCTACGACCGCTCACGCCCCGCCCAGCCGACGCACCGGGGAGCGACCGTGTCGTTGGAGATCCCCGCCGCCACCCATGCCCGGATCACCGCACTGGCCCGGGCCCACGACGCCACGGTCTTCATGGTGCTCCACGCCGCCCTCGCCGCCCTCCTGCACCGCCTCGGCGCCGGAGACGACATCCCCCTCGGAACGAACCACGCGGGCCGCACGGACGAGGCGCTGGACCGGGCGGTCGGCTTCTTCGTGAACACGCTCGTCCTGCGCACCGACCTCTCCGGCGACCCCACCTTCGAACAGCTCCTGAACCGCGTCCGAGACACCGACCTGAAGGCCTACACCCACGCCGACGTGCCCTTCGAACGCGTCGTCGAAGCCCTCAACCCCACCCGCTCCCCCGCCCGCCACCCCCTCTTCCAGGTGGCCCTGTGGTTCAACAACGCGTCTCCCACAGGTGGTGGAGCCCACCACTGGACCGGGCTGGACTGCTCCGTCGAGCAGGGTGGACTCAGAGCGGCCAAGTTCGATCTGATCTTCGATCTCGCCGAACGGCACGACGACCGCGGAGCACCAGCCGGACTCACCGGCGTCATCGAATACGCCACCGACCTGTTCGACCAGCCCACAGCCGACCTCCTGGCCCGCCGCCTCCAACACCTCCTCACCACCCTCGCCAACCACCCCCACCTCCCCATCACCCACACCGACATCCTCACCCTCCACGAACACCAACAACTCACCGCCCTCAACAACACCACCACCCCACCCCCCACCCACACCACCATCCCCGAACTGTTCGAAGCGCAAGCCGCCCGCACCCCCCACGCCATCGCCGTCCGCCACCACGACCAGCACCTCACCTACGCCCAGCTCAACGAACAAGCCAACCAACTCGCCCACCACCTCCGCACCCACGGAACCGGACCCGAAGACTTCGTCGCCCTCGCCCTCCCCAGATCGCCCGCACTGCTCACGGCCGCCCTCGCCGTGCTCAAGGTCGGCGCCGCCTACCAGCCGATCGACTTGAACTACCCGGCGGAGCGCATCGCCTACATCCTCCGTGACGCCGCGCCGGCCTGCGTCCTCACCACCGGAGACGTCGAGCACGCCCTGCCTTCCGGCGACACCGTGCGGGTGCTGCTGGAGAACGTGTACGGGAGGCCCCTTCCTTCGACCAACCTGTCGGACCGGGATCGCACCCGGCCCCTGGGGCCGCAGAACGCCGCATACGTCCTCCACACCTCCGGGTCGACCGGCCGCCCCAAGGGCGTGGTCGTCACCCAGGGCAACGTCGTCGACTTCTGTTCATGGGCCGCGCGTGACTACGGACGGGAGCGGATGTCCCGCACGCTCCTGTCCACGTCCCTCAACTTCGACGTGTCGGTCTTCGAGTGGCTCGTCCCGCTCACTTTGGGCGGAACCGTCGAGATCGTGCGGGATCTGCTGGAAGTCACCCAGCGGGGCGGCTGGTCGGGAACCCTCATCAGCGGCGTGCCGTCCGTGTTCGCCGCCGTTCTCGCGGGCGGCCCGGTGGAGCTGCGTGCCGGCGACGTCGTGCTGTGCGGCGAAGCAGTGCCGCCCCAACTGGTGAAGGATCTGCGCGCGGCGCTCCCGGAGGCCAGGATCGCCAACATCTACGGGCCCACCGAATGCACCGTCTACGCCACCGCCTGGTACGACGACGGCAACACCGCCGGTACCGCACCGATCGGCAGGCCCATGGCCAACACCCGCGCCTACGTCCTGGACGCGGGGCTGCGGCTGGTACCGCCGGGTGTGGCGGGAGAGCTGTACCTCGCCGGTGCGGGACTGGCCCGCGGCTACCTCGAGCGCCCGGACCTCACGGCGGAACGGTTCGTCGCGAACCCCTTCGGCCCGGCCGGGGACCGCATGTACCGCACCGGGGACATCGCCCGCTGGAACCGTGACGGACAGCTCGAATTCGTCGGCAGAGCGGACGACCAGGTCAAGATCCGTGGCTTCCGGATCGAACCTGCCGAGATAGCCGCCGTCATCGGCCGGCATCCCGGCGTGGGTCAGACGTTGGTGACCGTCCGCGAGGACCGGCCGGGCGAGAAGGAACTCGTGGCCTACGTCGTTCCGGCCGACCCTGCCCACGGACTTCACGCCGAGCCGCTGCGTGAACACACCCGAGCCCTGCTTCCCGCGTACATGATTCCCACCGCGTTCGTCGTCATGGACGCCTTCCCGCTCGCCCCGAACGGCAAGCTGGACCGGCGCTCCCTGCCCACGCCCGCGCGGGCGGCCAACACCTCGGCGCGCCTACCGCGCAACACCGTCGAGGAGTGTGTGTGCCGGGTCTTCGCCGAGATCCTCGACGCACCCGTCATCGGCGTCGACGACGACTTCTTCGGCCTCGGCGGTCACTCCCTGCTCGCGACCCGTCTGATCAGCCGTGTGCGGAGAGAACTCGGCGTTGAGATCGGGATCCGAGATGTCTTCGAGGCCTCGACGCCGGCGGGACTGGCACTGCGGGTGGCCGCCGCCCATTCGACCGGGAGCCGACCGGCATTGGTGCCGGCGGTGCGGCCGGCCGTCGTGCCCCTGTCGTACGCGCAACGCCGACTGTGGTTCCTCGCGCAACTGGAAGGCCCCAACAGCACGTACAACGTGCCGGTGGTGCTCCGCCTCACGGGCGCCATCGATCCCGCGGCGCTCCAGGCCGCGCTCGTGGACCTGGTGACCCGCCACGAGGTCCTGCGCACCGTCTACCCGGTCACCGGCGAGGAGCCCTGCCAGATCGTGCTGGATCCGGCGCAGGGTGCAACGGCTCTGGTCATCCGGAAGTGTGACTCCTCGGAGGCCGAGCTCGAGGTCGACACCATCGTCAACGCGCCCTTCGACCTGGCCTCGGACCTCCCCCTGCGGGCGACCCTGCTCAGCACCGGCACCAACCGGCACACACTCGTCCTGAACATCCATCACATCGCCTGCGACGGGTGGTCCCTGGGGCCGCTCGTGCAGGACCTCAGCCTCGCCTACTCCGCCCGTCTGGCGGGTATCGAGCCGGATTGGGCGCCCCTGCCCGTGCAGTACGCCGACTACACCCTGTGGCAGCACGCGTACATGGGCGACGACCACTCCGGCCCCCTCGCCGACCAGGTCCGCTACTGGACGAAGGCCCTCCACGGCGCACCCCAGGAGCTCTCCCTGCCCTACGACCGCTCACGCCCCGCCCAGCCGACGCACCGGGGAGCGACCGTGTCGTTGGAGATCCCCGCCGCCACCCATGCCCGGATCACCGCACTGGCCCGCGCCCACGACGCCACGGTCTTCATGGTGCTCCACGCCGCCCTCGCCGCACTCCTGCACCGCCTCGGCGCCGGAGACGACATCCCCCTCGGAACCGATGTGGCCGGCCGCGACGACGAGGCGCTGGACCGGGCGGTCGGCTTCTTCGTGAACACGCTCGTCCTGCGCACGGACCTCTCCGGCGACCCCACCTTCGAACAGCTCCTGAACCGCGTCCGAGACACCGACCTGGAGGCCTACACCTACGCCGACGTGCCCTTCGAGCGCGTCGTCGAAGCCCTCAACCCCACCCGCTCCCCCGCCCGCCACCCCCTCTTCCAAGTGATGGTGTCCTTGGACAACACGCCCGCCAATCCGGCCGCGGCGCTCAAGGGAGTGCGGGGTACCACCGAGACCGGCAGGCTGGCCTCGGCGAAGTTCGATCTGATCTTCGACCTCGCCGAACGGCACGACGACCGGGGAGCACCAGCCGGACTCACCGGTGTCGTGGAATACGCCACCGACCTGTTCGACCAGCCCACAGCCGACCTCCTGGCCCGCCGCCTCGAACACCTCCTCACCACGCTCACCACCCACCCCGAACTTCCCATCGGGCACATCGACGTCCTCACCGACAACGAGCGCCGACAACTCGCCAGCCTCAACGACACCACCACCCCACCCGCACCACACGCCACCGTCCCCGAACTCTTCGAAGCGCAAGCCGCCCGCACACCCCACGCCATCGCCGTCCGCGGCCACGACGGGCACCTCACCTACGCCCAGCTCAACCAGCAGGCCAACCGACTCGCCCACCGCCTCCGCACCCACGGCACCGGACCCGAGGACCTCGTCGCCCTCGCCCTCCCCAGATCGGTGCGGTTCGTGGTCGCGCTGCTCGCGGTGCTGAAGTCCGGCGCCGCCTATCTGCCGATCGACCTGGAGTACCCGGCCGACCGCATCGCGCAGATGCTGGACGACGCCCGCCCCGCTCTGGTCCTCACGGAAACGGCGGCGCAAGGCCGCCTGCCGGCGACCGCCACCCCCCCGCGCCTGGTGCTGGACGAGCTCGGCGCGTCCGTCGCGCGGTGCCCCGCCACGGACCCCGTGCACGACGCCCTGCGGCCGCACCACCCCGCGTACGTCATCTACACGTCGGGATCAACGGGCCGGCCCAAGGGCGTCGTGGTGACCCACGCCAACCTCACCCACCTGGCCGCGGCCTACGAGAAGGTGCTGCTCGCCTCGGGGAAGCCGTTGAGGATCGGCGCCATGGCGTCCTTCTCGTTCGACTCGTCGACCACCGACATCCTCGCCATGATGTCCGGGCACGAGCTGCACGTCCTCGACGAGAACACCCGGCGGGACCCGGACGCCCTCGTCCGCCATGCCGCGGCGTTCGGGCTCGACATGCTCAACATCACCCCGACCTACGCACGACAGCTGCTGGCCGCGGGGCTGCTCGCCGAGGACCGGCACCGTCCGGCCGTGCTCTGGATCGGCGGCGAGGACATCGGCAGGGACCTCTGGCAGGAGTTGGGCACGTACGCGGACCTGCGCGGCTACAACTCGTACGGACCGACGGAGTGCACCGTGGACGTCCTGTACGCCGAAGTCCGCGGGGGAGGCACCCCGACCCTCGGCAGGCCGCTGCCCAACACCCGGGTCCACGTCCTTGACGCACGGCTGGCCCCCACCCCGACCGGTGTGGCCGGCGAGCTGTACGTCTCCGGGGCCGGGCTGGCGCGCGGATACCTCAACCGTCCCGAGCTGACGGCCGAACGCTTCGTCGCCGACCCGTTCGGCGCGCCGGGCGAGCGGATGTACCGCACCGGGGACCTCGTACGGCTCCGTACCGACGGCACCCTCGAGTACCTGGGGCGCGCCGACCGCCAGGTGAAGCTACGCGGGTTCCGCATCGAGCCCGGCGAGGTCGAAGCCGCGCTCGTCTCGCACCCGGCGGTGGCGCAGGCCGCGGTCGTGGTCCGCGAGGACCAGCCGGGCGACCAGCGGCTAGTGGCGTACGTCGTACCGGAGGAGACGCACCGGTCCGGGGGCGTCAGTGCCGCGGAGCTGCGCGCCCACGTCTCCGCCGGCCTCCCCGGCCACATGGTGCCCGCGGCGTTCCCCGTCATGGAAGCACTGCCCCTGACCGTCAACGGAAAGCTGGACCGGGCTGCCCTCCCGGTACCGGGCTACACGGTCGACGGTTCGGTGCGGGGGCCTCGCGACCACCGGGAGGAGCGGCTGTGCGGAATCTTCGGGGAACTCCTCGGCGCGTCCCGCATCGGTATCGACGACGGCTTCTTCGACCTGGGCGGCCACTCCCTCCTCGCGGCACGACTGGTCAAGCGGATCGGTACCGAGCTGGGGATCGACGTGTCCGTCCGGGATGTCTTCGACACTCCCACGGTGGCCGGGCTGCTGGACGGACCGGGCGATCAGGGCGCGCGGAGGGAGAACTCCCTGCGCACCCTGCTGCCGATCCGGGCGGGCGCCTCGCACAGCCCCCTGTTCTGTGTGCATCCGGTGCTCGGGATGAGCTGGTGCTACGCGGGGCTCGCGGCGCACCTGGACCCCGTGACCGGGCTGTACGGTCTGCAGACCCGGGGACTGCTGGAACCGGAGCGGCTGCCCACGAGTGTCGCCGAGATGGCCTCGGCCTACCTCGCCGAGGTGCGCACGGTGCAGCCGACGGGTCCGTACCGTCTGCTCGGCTGGTCCTTCGGAGGTCTCGTCGCGCATGAGATGGCGGTACGACTCCGCGCCGCCGGCGAAGAGGTCGAACTGCTCGCACTGCTCGACAGCTATCCGAGCCGCGGTGACGGAACGGGAACGGGCGCCGACTGGGCCGAGGTGCTCTCGGACCTGCTCGGCGAGGGTGCGGACGTGGCGGGGGCACTCGCCGAGTACCCCGTGCGACCTGACGATCGGGCGCTCGCCGACCTCGTCGCGCGCGAGAACCCCGCGCTCGCCGCTCTCGAACCGACACGCGTCGCAGGGCTCGCCCGTGCGGTCGCCCGGCACATCGAGCTGATGGACCACCACACCCCCGGGCGCTACGACGGGGACGTCGTCTTCTTCCGAGCCACTCGCTCCTCGGACGGACTGACGCCGCCGTCCGTGAATGCCGCATGGCGGTCCCACGTGCTCGGTGACATCGAGATCCACGAGGTGGACAGCTCCCATCTGGGCATGGCCCAGCCGGCCCCATTGGCGCACATCGGCCGGGTGTTGCGGCACCTCATCCGGGAGGAACCGGCCTGAATGGCCGCAGGAGCCCGCGCGCAACCTGCCTCCTGGACGCGATGGGACGCGTCCGGGACCGCACTTTCACAGAGGAGATCGAGGTATGAATCCATTCGACGACCAGGACGGGGAGTTCCTGGCACTGGTCAACGACGAGGGCCAGTACTCGCTGTGGCCGGCCTTCGCCGAGGTCCCGCCGGGCTGGTCGGTCGCGGCGCACCGCGGCAGCCGGCAGTCCTGCTTGGAGCACATCGAGAACCAGTGGACCGACATGCGCCCGGTGAGCGCCCGCGGCACGGGAACGGCGGACCGGTGATCCTCTCAGGTCCCCGGTCTCCGCGCCGCACCTCTCCCTTCGCCCACCGGGCCTTCGAGGCCCACGCGGCCCGCCACCCCGACGCGACGGCGGTCACCGACGCGACGGGCCGGTACACGTACGGGGAACTCAACGCGCGCGCGAACCGGTTCGCTCACGCCCTCACCTCCCGCGGTATCGGCCCGGGCTCGCTGGTCGGGGTGTGTCTGCACCGCTCGGTCGACTTGATGGTCGCCATCCTGGGGGTGCTCAAGTCGGGTGCGGCCTACGTGCCGCTCGACCCGACGTACCCCGCGGAGCGGCTGCGCCTGAACGTCGCCCAGCTGCCCGCCATGGCCCATGTGGTGGCCTCGGAGGACACGCGCCGACTGGTGGACCACGGCGGTGGCGAGGTCCTCGTCCCGGACGCCGTCATGGCCGGGTCCCACGACCGCGCGCCGGAGGGCGATCCTCGTCCCGACCTCGCCCCGGACGCTCCGTGCTACGTCGTGTTCACCTCTGGATCGACCGGTACGCCGAAGGCGGCGGCCATCCGGCACGAGGGCTGGTTCAACCTGCTGGAGTCGCTGGCCGCGTCGTACGGGCTCGGTGCGGAGTCCTCCAACCTGGCCGTCAGCTCATTCGGGTTCGACATCACCCAGCGCAGCCTGATGATGCCCCTGTTCACCGGCGCCACCCTGCACTTGCTGCCCAGCCGCAGATTCGACGCGCTGCTCGCCCGCCGGCTCATCCGCGAGTTCGGTGTGCGCACGCTGCACTGCGCTCCCAGCACCCTCTACCTGCTGGTCGAGGAGGACGACGAGGCCCGGGCGGTTTCCCCCTTGGAATCCCTGCGGCTGCTGCTCTGCGGGGGCGAGGCACTGTCGCCGGGACGAATCTCCTCCTGGGCGCGCGGCCCGGGCCACCGCTGTCGTCTGGTCAACCTGTACGGAGTCGCCGAGTGCAGCGACGTGGCAACGGCGCACGAACTGCACGACTGGGAGCGGTACATGACCGACGGCGTGCCGGCGGGGCTTCCGCTCGCCAATACCGACGTGTACGTCCTGGACGGTGATCTGGCGCCGGTGGCACGGGGCGCGACCGGCGAGATATGCGTGGCAGGACGCGGTGTCGGTGCCGGGTACCTCAACGCCGACCCGGAGAGCCAGAAGCGGTTCACCCGCCTGGACACGTCCCGCGGATCCGTCGAGCTGTATCGCACCGGGGACCTCGGACGGGTCTCCCCCGATGGTGAGCTGCTCTTCGTCGGGCGGGTGGACTCCCAGGTCAAGGTGCGGGGCATGCGCGTCGACCTGGGGGACGTCGAGACGGCGCTGCGGACGCTGCCCGACGTCGCCGACGCCGCGGCCGTCACCACCGGCGGGGGCGAGCTGATCGCATACGTCGTACCGGCGCCCACAAGACGGCTCGACGGCCGGCTCGTGCGGATCGCACTCCGGGCTTCCGTCCCGGACCACATGGTCCCGCAGCACATCGTCCCGGTGCCGGCGTTCCCCCTCAGCCCCAATGGAAAAGTCGACCGGACGGCTCTGACCCGTCTGGCACACAGTTGAGGAACTCTCTTGATCACTGAGCAGATGCACCACATTTGGGCCGAGGTCCTGGGCCTGGACGACTTCTCCGACGACGACGACTTCTTCGTGCTGGGCGGGCACTCCCTGCTGATGGTGCGCATGCAGGCGCTCATCAAGCAGCACCTCGGCGTCGAGGTGCCGATGGACGAGCTCTTCGAGCGGCCGACGGTGGCAGGGGTCTGCGCCTATCTGGAGAGCGGAGCGTCCCTGTGACGCCGCCTTCCGCCGCCTCTCCCCTGGTCCGGTCCTTCCGGGACATCACCGCGTCGATCCGGTCGGCGCCCGGGCGTCCGGTCGTCACCCTGTTCAGCGGTGGGCTCGACAGCACCTACCTGCTGCACCGGCTGCGGTTGGCGGGCGCCTCGAACGTGCACGCCGTCAGCGTCGGCCTCGACGTGGACGAGCGGCACGACGCCAAGGAGCAGATCGCGGCCAAGCTGGGCGCCACCCTGCACGTGGTCGACGCACGGGAGCGGTTCGCGACCGAGTTCGTCCGGCCCGCCATCGCCGCGCAAGCGGTGTACCTCGGCACGCATCCCATCAGCTCCTCGCTCAGCCGGCCCCTGATCGCGGCGGAAGCGGTGGGGGTGGCCGACCGGCTCGGTGCGGGGCTGCTGCTGCACACGGCAAACCGCTCGCAGAACACCCTCCGGCGACTCAACGGCGCCCTGGACCTGCTCGGCTGGCCCGGCCGCTACGGCAGCCCGTACGACCTGGACCCGGTGGACCGCGCGCAGAAGATCCAGGAACTGAAGGAGGCGGGGGTCGACGAGTTGGACGGCCGAACCGTGAGCGGCGACTCCAACCTGTGGTGCCGGGAGTTCGAGTCCGGCCTCCTGGACGATCCGGAATCGCACGCGGTACCGGAGGAGTTGTACCGCTGGAGCAGACGTCCCGACGCGCGTGCCACCGGCGTGGACATGGTGGAGGTGGCGTTCCGGGCGGGAGTTCCCGTGGCGCTCGACGGTAGGGCGCTCCCGCTCAGCAAGCTGATCACCGAGCTGAACGCGCGCGTGGGCCGCTACGGCATGGGCCGCTACAGCGGCCTGGAGCACCTCGACCACGGGGAGAAGGTGCTGGAGATCCGCGAAATGCCGGCGGCCTGGCTGCTGCTGCGCGGCTACCGGCTCCTGGAGAACGCCGTGCTGGACGCGGAGACGCTGCGGGAGAAGATGCCCCTCGAGCAGCTCTGGGTCCGCGAGGCCCTGGAGGGCCGCTGGTACGGAGAACTCCGGGCCGCCGTACAGGCGTTCATCGATGTGTGCGCACGCGACGTCACGGGGTCGGTGCGCTGGCGGCTCGCGCCTGGTTCGGCGGAGACCCGCTCGATCGTCGCCGAGCGCCCCCGCTACCTGCGGGACCGGGAGTCGTGGGAGCGCCGGTCGATCGCGGCGGAGGTCGCGTCACACCGGCTCGCGATCTGAGCGACCGCTACGGGCGCCGGGCAGCAGCTAGGGACCCTGCCGGAACCGACAACTCCGGCAGGGCTCCGCCGCATTCGAAGCCCCAGGTCGGCGACCTGGGGCTGGTTTGTTTCCCTGGGCCCCCGCTGGTGGTCAGGCCTGCTCGTCCGCGGGGCGGTGGGTGGGCTGGACCGACCAGGTCGGGGGTTCGTCGTTGCCCGAGTCCTCGTCGCTTTCCGCGTCGGCGAAGGTTGCGTGGATCTTGCCCGGGGCGTGGTGAACCGGGGCGTAGACGGCGTAGAGCTGCATGGGCTCGTCGCCGATGTTGGTGACGTTGTGCCACGTGCCGGCGGGTACGAAGACCGCCCAGCCGTCCTCGACCTCCTGGTCGAAGTCGAGGCGGTCCTTCGCGCTGCCCATCTGAACGCGGCCGCGGCCCGCGTCGAGCCGGAGGAACTGGTCGGTCCCCGGGTGTGCCTCCAGGCCGATGTCCTCGCCCACCGGGATCGACATCAGGGTCAGCTGGAGGTACTTCCCGGACCAGGCGACCGAGCGGTAGTCGGTGTTCTCCAGCGTCGCCTGCTCGAGGTCGAAACTCTGAGGTTCGGGCCCGATGTCCTTGATGGTCATGCTTCTCTCCCGGTCGACGGAGGTGGTACGCGTTCGGGCGCAGGTTGTGCGCCGGGCCAACCCTTCCAGACTCACCGGGGTGTTACGGCCCGACACCAGTGACACTCGAGCCGGGCGGTCACGGGCGCCAGGAGCCGGGGCAGCCGCGCCCTCGCCGCGCAGCCGGGCGAGGGCCACGCAGGAGTCGACGGTCCGGGCGGGCAGGTCCAGCCCGGTCATCACCTCGCGGGGAGACCGTGGAGAACTGGCTCTACCCACTTCGCCGGTCACCCCGGTAGCGCCCGCGCCATCGTCAAGAGCCGCCATCAGTTCGCAGGACGAGGGTGATCCCACCCCGGTCCGTCGGTCATGGGTAGCGCCTCGGTTCGCCGGGGCGCTCGAAGTAGAAGCCCCGCGGCCCTTCGGGTTCCGGGGCCCCGTCACACAGGCAGGACCGGCCCCCGCCTTGCATCAGAGCGCTGCCGTCAAGGAGGGGTTTGCCGTCGAAGCGCCGCCCTACAGAGCCGAACAGGTGCGTACCGCGGCTGAGCCGCATCAGCCCCGCGACCACGCGCCGCGGTGGGACGGGCAGTCCGCCCGACACCAGCGGGACAAGCAGGAACAGGTTCCTCTTCTCCCGTGCGCTCGGGCCGGTCCACAGCGCGACGATGACGGCCGCGTCGTCCGGCTCGGGAACACACCCGCGGACGTAGTACGGCCTGGCAATGGGAGTGTCCGTGTAGTGCCAGAGGGCTTCGGAGACGGCACGCTGCGCGTGCGCAAGGCAGCCCTCGGAGCAGGTCAGTTGACCCATGACGGGCATTTCCGCATCCCCCGGCAGTAGGCCGTGATGACTCCGACCTTCCCCTTCGCCCCGGGCGCTTCGTACCTGCCGTCGTCCGTGGTCTTGGCGTAGCGGACCTTGACCACGAAGTCGACCTGGCGGCCGTTCTTGATGGCCGATCCCCAGTACTCGAGGTTGCGCTGCTGGTCGGACAGCTTGTCGGGCTTGCCGTTGAGGGCGGCGTTGATGAGCCTGCAGCTCGTGATGCCGTGCGGCCGGGAGAAGTGCTGCCACCCGAGCTCGGAGTTTCCCGTCCGCGTGGGGATGCGACGGCTGTCCCAATCCGTCTGCGCGCACCTCTCCGTCGTATCCCAGGACTCGTGCGGAGTGCCGGCCGGAGCGACGCCCAGCAGTGCCGCGGTCGCCACCAGCACGGCCGCCCGCTGCAAAGAAGCAGTGATCATCCGCCAAGAATCCGGCCTCCCCGCCGATGCGCACATGGGCCGCGAGCACATTCACCCGAATGCTTTCCGGGCCGTCGATTCAGGGCCGTCCGGTGCCCGTGCGGCCCCGGCGAGCGCGCCGGGCGACACCGGCGGGAACCGCGTCCCGGTGATCGGTCAGCCGGGGCAGGCCGACGCGGACCCTGCCCGCACCGTGATCCAGTCACCGCCCAGCAACTTCGCGAGGACCGAATCCTCGAGGAGGCCGCCTTCACCGGCGCTGACCCGCAGCACCTATGCGCGGTCTTCAACATCACTCCGGAGACCGGACTCCGCTACACCCGCTTCTTCCACCCCGACGCCACGGACAGCGACGACGTATCCGGCTGCACCATGGAGACCTCGTGACCGACCACCACGCTCACCTGCTCGCCGCCATCGTCGAGCTCGGCGGCGAGCCGGAGTTCCCAGCTACCCGTAACGGGCGCTTCAGGGGTGCGGTCATTCCAGAAGGCTGCGCGGTCAGCGCCGGCCGCCGCCGATGCGGCGGTCGTCGGCCAGTGCGGTAAGCGGGCCGAACTCGCGGGCAAGCTGGTTCCAGGTCAGAACCTCGCCACAGCGGTCCGGGAACTCCTTCGGGTTGAACTCGGGCATGGTCCAGGTGCCAGTGCCCCGGTCCCGCAGCCACAGGTCCCCGTCACCGTCGACCACAGTCGGCGGGACCGGTACGGGCTCGGCCTGATCGGTGGGATCCCAGGTGACCCGGCCCGGGTGGGAAACGCGGCGCAGCTGGGTGGTGGCCAGCCGCGCGGCCAAGTCACGGGTGGACTCTTCGGCGTCCTTGACCGACGCGAGTCGGTATGCGTCGTCAAGTACGGGCAGGGCTGGATTCTTGCTGCGCTTTGAACTCATACGCTGACTACCTCCGGTGGGGGGCGTCACATCCGTTATGGCACCCCGTAGAGGAACACGGTATCCGAGGCGGAAGCCGGGCCGGCTAGTACCACTGTCCAGGTGAAGGCGCTGGCACACCGGGCGGTGGGGCTAGGTGGCGAGCTGGTCCTGTGGCGCAACCCGTGGTGGTAGCGCTCAGTGCCTGTCTGAACACGGAGCATCGCTGCGCGGCAGGGCCGCCAGTCCTGCTCCTTCGTCCCGGCGGGGGCCGAAAAGGAAGTATCCGATGATCCCGATGGGGCTGGCGGTGTTCGCCCACGGCGGGCCCGGCAGCCCCCTCTCCTTCGCGATCGAAGAGATGTGCGAATCTGGGATTTACCGGGAGTCCGGCGCCGGATACGAGAAGGTCTGGTGACCACCTGCGAGCCGCTGCACCTTCGCCGTGCCCCGGCGACGGCCGGCCTTCGACATCCCCGTACGGCCGGCGAATGAGCCCACTCCCTGATGCCGACGCTCAAACGTCTCACTGCCCGCTGACGTCGGCGCCGCTTCCGGCGAGCCGACACTGCTCCCCCAGCGGTCCCTCGAGGGTCGAGAAGGGCCAGGGCAGCAGACCCGGGACCGACTGGCCATCGCCGTCAACACGCGTCGTGAACGCACAGCCGACGCGATCGGAACACCTCCGCTGGCGCACCTGTCGGTCGCCCTCACACGACAAGGCCGCGGACTCGATCCGCGCCGAATGTCGGAGCTCAACGCTGTGTAGTCAGCGCCGAACCAGCACGGGAGTCAGCACCGGCCCCCTGAAACAGGCGGAGTTCTGCACATCCGACACGATACGGAGGGACTTCCTCCGGTGGTGGAAATGAGCCAGCGGTGGTCGTGTGGTGATGCGGCACACAAGCTGGCCTGTGATTGTGATGGCCCGCCACATATGCCGCTGACCTGGGGACTTCTACGTTGTGGCCACACCCGACGTCCCCGCAGACCCCCCCCTGGAAGTGGTGCACATGGCCTCCCCCGCAGCGAGCAGAACGAGCCCGTCCGGCATACGCAGGATCGTCGCCGCCAGCCTCATCGGGACCACCATCGAGTGGTACGACTTCTTCCTCTACGGATCCGCCGCCGCCCTCGTGTTCAACACGTTGTTCTTTCCGGCCAGCGATCCCCTCGTCGGCACCCTGCTCGCGTTCCTCACCTACGCCGTCGGCTTCGCGGCGAGGCCGCTCGGCGGGGTGGTGTTCGGGCACTACGGCGACCGGATCGGGCGCAAGCGGCTGCTCGTGGTGAGCCTGTTGCTGATGGGCGGGGCCACCTTCGCGATCGGGTTGCTGCCGACGCACGCCACGGTGGGCGGCGCCGCGCCCGTGCTGCTGACGCTGCTGCGGCTGGTGCAGGGCTTCGCGCTCGGGGGTGAGTGGGGCGGGGCGGTGCTGCTGGTCGCCGAGCACGGGGACGACCGGAACCGGGGTTTCTGGGCGTCCTGGCCGCAGGCCGGTGCGCCCGGCGGGAACCTGCTCGCCACCGGGGTGCTGGCGCTGCTGGCCGCCGTCCAGTCGGACGAGGCGTTCCTGGCCTGGGGGTGGCGGGTGCCCTTCCTGCTGTCGGGGGTGCTGGTGCTCGTGGGGCTGTGGATCCGGGTCTCGGTGTCGGAGTCGCCGGCGTTCCTGGAGGCGCGGGCCAGGGCCGAGGCCGAGGAGGCGGCGGGGGCCCGGCACGCGGCGCCGGTGGTCGAGGTGCTGCGTTCGGGCCGGCGCGGAGTGCTCACGGCGATCGGCGTGCGGCTGGGGGAGAACGTCTCGTACTACGTGCTGACGGCCTTCCTGCTGGTCTACGTCACCGTCCACCTGCACCTCCCCAAGGGCGACGCCCTGAACGCCGTGCTCATCGGCTCGGCGGTGCACTTCGTGACCATCCCGCTCTGGGGCGCTCTGTCGGACCGGATCGGCCGCCGCGCCGTGACCCTCGTGGGTTCGGTCGGCATGGCGGGCTGGGCGTTCGCGTTCTTCGCCCTGCTGGACTCGCGGTCCTTCCCGGTGATCGCCGTCGCGGTCACCGCCGGGCTGCTGCTGCACGGCGCGATGTACGGGCCGCAGGCGGCGTTCATCTCGGAGATGTTCGACACCCGCGTGCGCTATTCGGGGGCCTCCATGGGCTCCCAGGTGGCCTCGATCATCGGCGGCGCGCTGGCCCCGGTCATCGCCGTGGAACTCCTCAAGGAGTACGGGTCCTCCGTGCCGGTCTCCGTCTACCTCTGCGCGGCCGCGCTGATCACCACGGTGACCGCCCTGGTCGCCCGCGAGACCCGTGGCCGCAGCCTCGACCGGCCCGTCAGGACGGCCCCGCCCGTCCCCGTCAAGGGCTGAGGGGGCGGGCGCCCGTATGCTCACCACCGTGACGGAAGGCATACGGGAGCTGCTCGGCCTGCTGGCCCAGGGGGCGCCGGCGGAGGAGTTCGCGCGGCCCTCGGCGGCGGCGCGGGCCGCCGGCGCCTCCGAGGCGGAACTGGCCGCCCTCGACGAGGCGACGGAGGTGGCGCTGGAGGTCCACCGGACCCTGGGCCGGCACCGGACCCGGGAGGCGGAGCTGACCGCGCTGTTCGACACCGCCGGGGACCTGGCCGCGCTGCGCGACCTGGACGCGGTGCTGCGGGCGATCACGCACCGGGCCAAGCAGTTGCTGCACACCGACGTCACGTACCTGTCGCTGATCGACGAGACGGCGGGCGACACCTTCATGCGGGTGACGGACGGCTCGGTGTCGGCGGCGTTCCAGCAGCTGCGCCTCGGCATGGGCGAGGGGCTCGGCGGTCTCGTCGCCCAGACGGCCCGCCCGTACGCCACCGGGGACTACCAGCGCGATCCGCGCTTCCAGCACACCGGGCCCATCGACAGCGCCGTCGGCGAGGAGGACCTGCACGCCATCCTGGGTGTCCCGCTGCGCCTGGGCCCGACGGTGATCGGGGTGCTCTTCGCCGCCGACCGCAGCCCGCGCGAGTTCAGCCCGCGCGAGGTGGCGCTGCTGTCCTCGCTCGCCGATCACGCCGCCGTCGCCATCGACGGGGCGCGGCTGCTGGAGGAGACGCGCCGGGCCCTGGCCGAACTGGGCGCCGCGTCCCGCACCATCCAGGAGAACAGCGACGCGCTGCGCCGGGCCGAGCAGGCGCACGACCGGCTCACCGGTCTGGTCCTGCGCGGCGGGGACGTCGGCGAGGTGGCGGCCGCGATCGGTGCGCTGCTGGAGGGCGGCACCCTGATCCACGACCCCGACGGCACGGAGCTGGCCCGCGCGCGGACCGGGCCCTGTCCCCCGCCGGCCGGGGCCGTGGCCGCCTCGCGGTCTGGCGGCCGGGCCGTCGCGGAGGGCGGTACCTGGGTGTGCGCCGTGCTGGCGGGTCCCGAACTCCTGGGCAGCATCACCCTGACCGGCCGCCCCGGCCTGGACGAGGCCGGACGGCGCCTGTTCGAGCGGGCGGCGACGGTCACGGCCCTGCTGCTGCTCCTGAGCCGGTCCGTGGCGCAGACCGAGGACCGGATACGGGGGGAGCTGCTCGGGGACCTGCTGAGCCCCTCCGCCGATCCGGTCGGCCTGACGGTGCGCGCCCGTCGTCTGGGGGTGGAACTGACCCGGCCGCACGCCCTGTTCGTCCTGCACAGCGAGACCGCTCCCCGGCCCCGTCTGCTCACGGCCGCCGCGCACCACGCCCGCGAGCGCCGGGGCCTGGCCGGGGTCCACCACGACCACGCCGTACTGCTGGCCCCGTCGGAGGCCACCGGAGCGGACGCCGCCCGGCTCGCCTCGGCGCTCGGCCGGAGCGTGGGCGCGCCCGTCACGGTGGGTGCGGCGCGGGCGGGCGGCGGTCCGGCGGGGCTGCCCGCCGCGCACGCGGAGGCGCTGCGCTGTCTGTCGACGCTGCGCGCCCTGGGGCGTGCCGGGGACGGGAGCACGCTGGCCGACCTGGGGTTCCTGGGTGTACTGCTGGGTGACCGCCCGGACCTGTCTGGCTTCGTACGGACCGTGCTGGGGCCGGTCCTGGACTACGACGCCCAGCGCGGCAGCGAGCTCGTGCACACGCTGCGGGTCTATTTCGCGGCGGGTATGAGCCAGGCGAGGGCGAAGGAGGTCCTGCACGTCCACGTGAACACCGTGGTGCAGCGCCTGGAGCGGATCGGCCGTCTCCTCGGCCCGGACTGGCAGTCCCCCGACCGCTCCCTGGAGCTCCAACTGGCCCTGCGCCTGCACCAGGTGTCGGCGCCGACGGCTCCCGGGCCGGCTTCCTCCTGATCGCCGCGGCAACCGTTTGACAGAGCCCCACCCCCACTCCATGATTCCATTACTCATCTAGTGGATTCACTGAAAAGGGGGAGCCCGTGCGGAGCACGACCACTTCCGGCGCGGCCGACGGCCGATGGGCCCTGGAGGCGCGCGGGCTGGGCAAGAAGTACCGGCGGGGCTGGGCGCTGCGGGACTGCTCCTTCCGGATACCCGCGGGCCGCATCACGGCCCTGGTGGGCCCGAACGGCGCGGGCAAGAGCACCCTGCTGAGCCTGGCGGCCGGCCTCGCGCAGCCGTCGGCCGGTGACCTGAGGATCTTCGGGAGGCTCGCGGGCTCCCCCGCGTCCATGCCCCTGTGGGCCTACCTCGCGCAGGACAAGCCGCTGTTCAAGCGGTTCACGGTGGCACAGACCCTGCGGCTGGGCCGGGAGCTCAATCCGGCCTGGGACCAGGCGCTGGCCGAGCGCATCGTCCGCGCGGGAATGGTCCCGCCCGACGCCCGGGTGGGGGACCTGTCGGGCGGCCAGCGCACCCGGGTCGCCTTCGCGCTCGCCTTCGGCAAGCGGCCCGACGTCCTGCTGCTGGACGAGCCGATGGCCGATCTGGATCCGGTGGCCCGGGACGAGATGGCCGCCCTGCTGCTGTCGGAGGCGGCCGAGCACGGGACCACCGTACTGATGTCGTCCCACCTGCTGAGCGAGATCGAGCCGATGTGCGACTACGTACTCGTACTCGCCGACGGCCGCGTCCGGATGGCCGGGGAGACCGACGAACTGGTCCCCATGCACACCCTGGTCACCGGCGTGAGCACGGACGCCGGGCTGCCCGCCTCCCTGAACGACCACACCGTCATCGAAGCGCGCACCTCCGGGCGCCACTTCACCGCGCTGGTGCGGCGCGAGGGCCCGCTGGACGACGCGTGGCAGCGGGCGGAGCCGAGCATGGAGGAAGTGCTGCTCGCCTACCTCCGCTCGCCCGGGGCCCCCGCGCTGCTCTCCCCCACGGCCGCCCCCCTGCACCGAGAGGAGTCCGCCGTATGAGCGCTCCCACCGAGGGCCTCACCCGCCCGGACACCGCACCCGCCCGCCCCCGACGGCTGCGCGGGCTCGCCTGGCTCCTGGCGCGCCAGCACCGCACCGCCCTGATCACCTGCGCCGCCCTGACGGTCCTCGGCTCGGCCTGGATCCTGTACCAGCGCGCCGCCATGCTGGACACCCTGCACGCCACCGGCTGGCCCGTCGCGTCCCCGCACGCCCTCGACAGCGCCGTCCACAACCGGGCCGCCAACGAACTCGACTCCTTCGGCAGCACGCTCGGATTCCTGCCCGTGCTGTTCGGCGTCCTCCTCGGCGCCCCGCTGATCTCCGCCGACCGGGAGCACGGGACGGCGCGGCTGGTCGCCACCCAGTCCGTCCCGCGCAGCCGCTGGCTGCTGTGGAAGCTGTGCTCGGCCCTGGCGCTGGCGGCGGTCCCGACGGGGATCCTGAGCCTCCTCTACTGGTGGTGGTGGCGCTCCGCCGGGCCCCTCGCCCCCGAGGACTGGCTGAACGGGCCGGTGTTCGGCGCCACCGGCCCCGTCCTGGTGTCCTCGGCCCTGTTCTGCACCTCGCTCGGCATCACGATCGGGGCCATGGCCCGCCGGTCCCTGCCGGCCATGGTGGCGACCTTCTTCACCTCGTCCGTCGCCCTGTTCGCGGCCGGGCTGCTCAGGGAGCGGCTCGCCACGCCGCGGACGCTCGCCTATCCGCTGGGCTCCGCCCAGCCGGCCGCGCTCGACCACGTCGTGCAGGTGGACCAGTGGATCGGCACCGCCTCCGGGAGGCTCTACGGCTGGGGCACGTGCGTGCACGACAGCTCGCCCGAGGGCTGCCGGGCCTCCCTGGGCATCGTCAACTCGGTCTGGGAATACTTCGGCACCGACCAGATGGCGGGCATGCAGTGGACCGCGGCGGGGATCTTCCTGGGGCTGAGCGCCCTCCTCGTGGGCGCGTTCCTGCGCCGGGCCCGGCACTCGGCGCTCTGACCCGGGCCACTCCAGCCGGACACCGCCTAGGCTGAAACGTCACCCGTGAAGGATCGAGAAGCAGCAAGGAGGCGGGCACGGTGGTCGTGTTTCGCATCGAACGCCGCAGCGGCCTGCCCGCCTACCTCCAGATCGTGCAGCAGGTGGAGCAGGCCCTGCGGATGGGGGCGCTGGCCGAGGGCGACAAGCTGCCGACGGCGGCCCAGGTCGCGGCCTCCACGAAGGTCAACCCCAACACCACGCTCAAGGCCTACCGCGAGCTGGAGCGGTCCGGTCTGGTGGAGGTGCGCCAGGGCTCCGGCACCTTCATCACCCGCTCGCTGGCCACCCCGCAGACGGCGCCGGAGTCCCCGCTGCGCACCGGTCTCGGGGAGTGGATGCGCGAGGCGCGCGAGCAGGGCATGAGCGCCCGCGACGTGTCGACGCTCTTCGCCGCGGTGCTCGGCGAGCACTACCCGCCCGCCCCCTGACCCTCCGGCCGGAGGGCGCCGGCGGCGAGTGCGGCGAAGGCGCAGCAGGCCACCGGCAGCAGCAGGGCCGGCCCGAGCGGTACGAGCCGGGTCAGCGGACCGATCACCGCGGGGCCGGCGAGCATGCCCAGGTAACCGAGGCCCGCGACGCGGGAGACGTTGACCCCGGCCGCCTCCGGGTCGGCGCGGCCCGCGGCGCTGAAGAGCTGCGGGACGCAGCCCGAGAGGCCGGCGCCGAAGAGCGTCCAGCCGGCCAGGGCCGCCGGGACGCCGGGTGCGACGACGGCCAGGGCCAGGCCGGCGCCGGCGAGGGCGGCCCCGTAGCGCAGGACCGCGACGGGGCCGGTGCGGGCCGTCAGGCGGTCGGCGAGGAACCGCCCGGCGGTCATGGCGGTGGCGAAGGCCCCGTACGCCAGCGCGGCGGTGGCGGGCGACGCGCCGAGGGAGTCCTCGAGGTGGAGGGCGCTCCAGTCGTTGGCGACGCCCTCGCAGAGCATCAGCAGGAAGGCGAGCACGGCGAGCATCCGCACGCGCGGGGAGGTCCGGCCGGCGGGGCGCCGCTCCGGGCGCCCGGCCCGCCCGGAGTCGCGCCCCAGCAGGGCGGGGGCGGCCAGGAGCGCGAGGACGACGCCGAGGAGGGCGGTGGCCCCGAGGGTGGCGGCGGCCGGCAGCCCGCGGCCCAGGGCGAGGGCGCCGGCCAGGGCGGCGAGGGCTCCGCCGACGGAGAAGACGGCGTGGAAGGCCGCCATGACGGGGCGTCCGTATCCGTGTTCGACCTGGACGGCGTGGGCGTTCATGCCGACGTCGAGGCAGCCGTTGCCGAAGCCGAGCAGCAGCAGCGCCGCGCCCAGGGTCCGCGCGTCGCCGGCCAGCGCGGGCGGCACCAGCGCGGCGGCGCACAGGACCGCGCCGACGGGGACGGCCGTACGGGCGCCGAAGCGGTCGGCGAGCGGTCCGGCCACCCGCATGCCGGCGAAGGCACCGGCCCCGAGGAGGAGCAGGAGCCAGCCCAGGAGGGCGTGGTCGACGCCGGTGCGCTGCTGCACCACCGGGATGTGCACGATCCACATGCCCATGACGAAGCCGTTGAGGGCGAAGTAGGCGAAGGTGACCCGCCGGGCCTTGCGCAGGCGTACGGACGGGGGCGGCGCGTGGGGGCCTCGGAGTCCTCGAGGCGGTATGAGTGACTGCATGCGATCGAACATAACAAACACGAATCATGTGCGGAACTTGCCTTTCGAACATTCTGGTTGTTCAATTCGGGTATGAGTGCAGACCGTCTGAGACAGATCACCGACGCCGTCCGCGCGAGCGGCAGCCGCAGCGTCACGGAGCTCGCGCAGCTCACCGGCGCCTCCGAGATGACCGTCCGCCGCGATCTGGAGGTCCTCGCCGGGCAAGGGCTGCTCGAGCGCTACCGGGGCGGGGCGCGGAGCCTGCTGCTGCGCGGGGAGGAGCCGCCCTTCCCGCTGCGCGCCCGGGACGGGCTGGAGGCCAAGCGGCGCATCGCCGCCGAGGTCTCGGCCCTGCTGGCGGACGGGGAGTCGGTCGTCCTGGACAGCGGCACCACCTGCCTGGAGGTGGCCCGCGCCCTGCACCACCGCCGGCTGACCGTCATGCCGCTGTCCCTGCACGCCGCCAACGCCCTCGCCGACGCGCCGCACATGACGCTGCTGCTGCCGGGCGGGGCGCCGCGCAAGGGCGAGCTCGCCCTCACCGGGCCGCTGACCGAGGCCTCCCTCGCCGCCCTGCGCTTCGACACCGCCGTCATCGGCTGCTGCGGCCTGAGCGCGGAACACGGCCTGACCGCCTACGACCTGGCGGATGCCGCCGTCAAGCGCGCCGCGATCGGCTCCGCGCGCCGCGTGATCGCCGTCACCGAGGCGGCGAAGCTCTCGCGCACCGCCCTCGCGCACGTGCTGCCCGCCTCCGCGCTGCACGCCGTGGTCACCGACCAGGAGGCGCCGCAGGACGAGACCGACGCGCTGACTGCGGCAGGCGTCACCGTACGGAAGGTGTGAGGGCCTTGGACGAGATCCTGCTGTTCGACATGTTCGGCGTCATCGCCCGTCACCAGTCACCGGCCGGCAGGGAACGCCTGGCCGAGGCGGCCGGTGTGTCCGGGGACGCGTTCTGGGAGGCCTACTGGGCGCTGCGGCCGCCCTACGACAGCGGAGGGGTGAACGGACCGCGGTACTGGCACCTGGTGGCCGAAGCCCTCGGCACCCGCTTCGGTCCGGAGCGGGTCACCGCGCTCGTGGAGGCCGACATCGCGAGCTGGAGCGCCGTGGACGCTGAGATGGTGGAGCTGATCGGGGAACTGGCCGCCGCCGGGCGGCGGATCGCGCTCCTGTCGAACATCCCGGAGGAACTCGCCGTCCACTACGAGCGCCACCACCCCTGGCTCTCCCACTTCGAGGCGCTGGGCCTGTCCTGCCGGATCGGCCACGCCAAACCGGCGGCCGGCGCGTACGCCTGGTGCCTGCGGGCGCTGGACGCGGCCCCGGGCCGGATCCTGTTCGTCGACGACCGGCAGGAGAACGTCGACGCCGCCCTCGCCCTCGGCATGCGGGGCCACCGCTTCACCTCCGCGGCCGCCCTGCGCCGGGTACTCGGACCGGAGGCGGGCACCCCGCGCGCGGCGGGCGGGCACGGCTGAGGACGCGGGCCTGTAGCCGGTCTAGAGCAGGCGGCCGTGCCGACCGACGCGGGCGCCGTCTCGGCGAAGCCGAACTTCGCGTAGAGGTGCCGGGCGTCGCCGTCGGCGATCAGGGACACGTACGTGCCTGCGGCACGCGCCGTTCCAGCTCGGCGGAGAGTACTCGACGCTCTTGGCGCCGAGCCCGGTCTCGCCGCGCAGCCGGCGGTAGGTTGCTACGTCCGGAACACCAGGGCGTATCCCGTAGGCGGTGTTCTCCGTACCGATGGCCATGTGCGCCGTGCCCGTCTGTAGGGGTGGAAGGGGATCCGGCGTCAGGACGGCCGGGCCTCCTCGAGGAGTTCGGGGCCGTTGTTGCGCACGTTGTTGACCGCCGTGGACACCGCACGGACCTCCAGGCGCCCTTCGGCCGGGGTGGCGAGGAGGGCGCGCAGGGCGTCGGGGTCCTCGTGGGCGGGGTCGAGCCAGGCGTCGTAGTCGGCGGGCGCCAGGGCCAGCGGCATCCGGGGGTGGACGCGGCCCGCGGCGTCGGTGGCCTCGGTGGTGATGACGGTGCAGGTCGCCCACCAGGCGGCCGGGTCGTCCCGGTCGGTGACGGACGGGTCGCGCCAGAACTCGTACAGGCCGGCCATCGCCATCACGGTGCCGTCCTGCGGGCTGATGAAGTACGGCTGCTTGTACGCCTTCGCGGACCCGGCGGCCGGGACGGACCGCCATTCGTAGAAGCCGTCGGCGGGCAGCAGGCAGCGGCGCTTGGCGAAGGCCCGGCGGTAGGCCGGCTTCTCGCCGACCGTCTCCACCCGGGCGTTGATCATCTTGGCCGCGCCACCCGGGTCCTTCGACCAGGACGGCACCAGCCCCCACCGCAGCGCCCTCAGCCGCCGTTCGAGGACCCCGCTCTCCCGGTCGGCGCGCTCCAGCACCGCCCACACCGCATCCGTCGGGGCGACGTTCCAGCTGGGCGGCAGCTCGGGCCCGGAAGGGGGCCCGGGGACGTGGAAGAGGCCCGACAGGTCCTCGGGACCGCGGGTGGAGACGTATCGGCCGCACATGTCCCCCAGCCTGCCACGCGCCACACCCGTCCGCGCCGAAGCCGTGCGCAACACCGGCCGGGACGCGCGCGTACCCGAAGGCGTCCGCGTCCGGATGCGCCGGTGGCGGCCCGGCTCCAGGGTGGAGGCATGGAGCACGCGCCGATCGTCGTCCACCGGATCTCCCCCTCGGGCGGCCGCCGGGTCACCCTGCGCGTCCAGGACCGCGACGCGCCCCTCGGCACCGCGCACACCGACGCCGACGTGATCGAGTTCCTGCGCCGCGCGGAGGTCCCGGACCCCGACGAGGTGGTGCTCGGCGGCGCGCCCTCGCTGATCGAGTGGCAGGGGGACGCCCCGCACGTCTACGAGGCCGAGCCGATGGACACGGACATCCCCTGACGCTCCCCTCGCCCGCTCCTCCCCGGACCTCCATCTCCGCTTCAGCGCGTCCCCGTTCCCCGGGTCACCCCCGGCCGGGGCCGCATTCCGGCCAATTCGTGAAGTGCACATGACATTTCAAGACCGCTGTGACACATTCCGTGGCGCACTCCGCACCGCCCTCGCACCACACCCCCACAAGGACGTGTCACAGAGGAGCGACATGATGCACCGTGCGAAACTCGCCGTCGCCGCACTGGCCCTCGCGGCCACGGCCGGCAGTGTCACGAGCGCCGCCGCCTTCGGCACCACCGCCGAGCAGAAGGTCGACGGCGTCATCGTCGTCGCGGGCAACACCTGTACCTGGACCAACGCCCGCACCAGCGCCAATCCCCCCAGCGCCCTGACCGTCGACCGCACCACCATCAACAGGCCCGGCGGAAACCTCACCTGCGACGGCGGCATCACCGCCACCCTGAACAACAACCCGGCCTTCACCTTCGACGCCGCCGGGACCACCGCCCGTACCGACCTGATCGACATCACCGGGCAGCAGAGCTTCGTGTCCTGCCGCTACAAGGCCACGAACATCCTGTGGGGCCTCGACGCGGCGACCGGCAAGTACGTCAACCAGGCCTTCACGGCCACCAAGGTCTCGGGCAGCTTCCTGTGTCCGGGATCCGTGACCACCGCGGCCGGCGGCGCGTCCATGCTCTTCCACTGACCGGAACCGGACCACCGGCGCGGGGGGGGGGGGGGGGGCGGCGGGGGGGGGGGGGGGGGGGGCCTGCGTCTCCCCCCTCACCGGCCCGC